>JAYTPK010000199.1:0-16669 GCA_043747295.1 Polaromonas sp.
ATAATTTTGTGTGGCCCAATCCTCAGGGCGCACCAGGGGCGAAAGTGACGGCTACTACATTTGATGGGCGCACCATAGAAATGGCCAATCATCCTGGGCGATTTGGTCTGGAGAAACTTATTAATACCGCTCAGCGAAAAAGAAAAGATAACGGTGTTTTTGAGCTCACTTGGGTCAATGGCGCTGTCACTGTGTCGATTGATCTCAAAATCATCAGTAGCCCTCAAGCTACTGGCGGCACCGCTGGCGCATCTGGTTCACAGCAACAAAGTCAGGGCTACCGTGGCTTGAGGTTACCTTCAGCGGTAACGACCGTTGCTCAAACTAACGTAGCCAACCCTGCCTCTGCAATTAAGAGCTCAACTTCAACCACCACTTCAGTTGGGGTCGCTAAATGAATAGCCTTGCAACTAACGTCAATGTTACCTATTTTGGAAAAATACCCAGTCGCGGTGATTTTGTTAAATCGGGTTCTAGTTTGCCACTACTGACGTCACTAGACAACTGGTTGGCGCGCGCCATGGACAATATGAGCGAAGACACGCGATGGAAAAATATTTATGACGAGGTTACGCCTTTTCATTTTGCCTTTTTAGGGCCGCGTAGCAAAATAGCTATTGCGGGACATTTCACCGCAAGTTGCGATGCAGCCCAGCGACGTTTTCCGTTCGTGACTGCTGGAGCAATGGAGGTTGCCGATTCAAATATGTTCACAGCACGCAGCCCCTTGGTGCTGTCTAGGCTTTGGAACAGACTGTCGCAGCTTTCTGCAGGAGCTGCTGCGTCTACAGATGCTACTCAAGATCTAAGCCTGATTTCTGGCTCATCAGTACAGGTGGAGTTAGGAAGCAAAGCCTACGAGGCTAATTTCGTAGACTTTTTAGAAATGCAAACTATTGGTTCCTTAGGCAATCAATTACAAAATTCGGGTTTTACTGGCAACTGTCGTCAGTTGATTTTAGGGTTAGGACTTTTGTTGCAGCCTGTAATGGCTAGCGGCTCTAACAGGCTCGAAAAGAGCTTGTATTTACCGCTGCCTAATGACCCTATGTATAAGTACCTTACAGCAGCGTTTTGGTTATCACTTATCAATCCGTTTCTACAACGTGCTGATTTTGAACTTTCAATTTACATTGCACAAGTAAAGCAGAATCAGGCGCTTGTTGTGGGCTTTAGTGGCGCATCATCATTGACGTTAGAGGCAATACTTAATCCTAAAGTCGCTGAGGATCATTTCATCTCCTTTGAAGATGCAGCATGGGTTGAGGAATCAGTCGCGTCTGACTACGGCGTAACTAAGCTGTCTAGTTATCTTGAGCAATCTCAATTATCTTTGGGTTCTGCGGTGCAACAGTTTAATGAAGTCTTTTTAGGTACATAGCGCTATGAATACCTCTATCAAAAATACTGTCAAAGCTCTAACGGTCGGAGCCTTTTTTTGGCAAGCTTGTAGCACGGTTTTTGCACAACCTAATGTACCAATTACTACTACCGCAGCGCCAGGACAAGTAGTTGTGACGGGAACTGTGCCTGACGATGCAAGTAAGCTAGCTATTCTTAGTAAATTGCGAGAGGTTTATGGTGCTAATAAGGTCATTGACCAAATCTCCGTCGGTGCTGTGGTGATGCCGCCTAACTGGAATACTTATGTTCAAAAATTAATAAGTCCTAATTTAAAACTTATTAATCGAGGTCAGTTTAAAGTTGATGGTAACGTCGTTAGTGTGCGTGGCGAAGTATCCAACGAAGCACAAAAGCAACAAATTGCCAGTGACATTGCAAGTAGTTTGAATCCCAGCTACGTTGTAAACAATGGATTGCGGATAACAACCTCAGACCAAGGCTTGCTAGATCAAACTTTGGCAAACCGAGTGATTGAATTTGAGGCTGGGAAATCTGATTTAACACCTAGGGGCAAGGTAATTTTGGATGAGATGACTCTGGCGCTGCAAAAGCTAAAAGGGCAAAAAGTTGAAGTTATTGGTCATACTGATGACCAAGGTTTGCGTGTCAATAACGTAGCTTTAAGTCAAGCTCGCGCAGAAAGCGTTAAAGCTTACTTTGCCAGCAAAGGAATTGATACTGGTTTAATTTCAACTTCAGGCGCAGGGCCAGATCGACCCGTTGCCAGCAACGCAACCGGCGATGGAAGAGCTAAAAATCGACGCATCGAGTTTAGACTTTCTCAGTAGACTTACCGATAAAACCCCCTAAACCCCACTGGCCTTGTGTCTATGACTGATCTATATGCTGCAATTTAATCAACTACTCGATCCAATTTCTGTCGAATCGCCATCAGGGCAGGATGTAACGTTTTCAGCTGAAGTTGACGCAATAAATAAAGCGCGCCAGTTTGATGACCCTACGCTAGACCAAGGCGAATGGGTAACTGATGTCAAAGAAGCTGACTGGGACTTTGTATACGATAAATGCTTCAAACTAATTGAGACTCAAAGTAAAGATTTGAGAGTTGCTGCCTGGCTAGTTGAAGCGGCTGCTAAGACAAAACAGTTTGATGGCATGGCAGCAGGTTTTGAGCTTCTCGCGCGTCTATGTGATAACTATTGGGACACGCTGCATCCCCAAATCGAAGAAAACGACATTGAGCAGCGTGTGGGAAATATTGCGTGGTTACTAAATCGCTCGGTGCAACTTGTCAAGGAAATCCCTTTGACGGAAGGGCGCGGTACACAATACTCTTGGACGGATTTTGAAGCCGCCCGTGCTCGCGCCAACAACGCCGCTAAAACTGGGGAGCCGGTGGCCGATAAAGAAGGCCAGCTGACTATTGCTGCACTAGATTCTGCGAAACGGAAAAGCTCTAAAGCCTTTTATGAGTCTACGATCAATGCTGCGCAGCATTGCCAGAAAATGTTAGCCGAATTAGAGGTTTCTTTAGACGCACAACTAGGAAACGAGGGCCCGAGTTTTACGCCTCTGAAAGAAATACTTGAGACTGTGCACAGCACGTTGCAAAGGTACGGAGCGGACGTAGGTCTAAAGTCGGCAACTGGTCTTAACTCTGACCCTCTACAAGATGCGGACGGCGGCCCTCAAGCGACGGGGCATAGCAAGCTTAACGTGTCTGGGCCTATCAAAAGCCGTGAACAGGCGTTAGAGCAACTGCGTAATGTGGCTGAGTTCTTTAGGTCTACGGAGCCTCATAGTCCCGTGGCATATTTGGCCGATAAGGCAGCCAGCTGGGGCGATTTGCCTTTGCATAGCTGGCTTAAAACAGTTGTGAAAGATCCAAATTCTCTATTATTCATAGAAGAAATGCTAGGTGTTAAAGCGCCTGAGTAGCTTGATAATTTCGGCTGTGCAGCCAAAATACCTCTTTCTTTATCCGCTTAGCCTTGATGAAGTCATACCCCGAGTGCGCAGTAATCCACAATAGGCAATTTTGTAAAGTAACCGCAAGTAACTTTTGAATAAGTTTCAACCTGTTCTGGCTGTAGTGCCCAATTCCTTTAAATCCGCACGCCTACTGACTTTGCGTTTGGACACTGAGTACAGCATTAGCCAAGGCATAGTCACCAACACCATCGTTGCAACGGGACAGCGAGCACCAGATTGTGCACAGCCGCAGCATCCAGCGCGCCAACACCGCCGCCCCGGTAGTGCAAGACACCAGCTTTGCGCCGCTGGCGCAGCTAGAGACCGCCACCGTCATGCTGACCACCGCAGCGGTCAACACTGCGCTGGCTGGCCAAGCCAATAGCAACCAGAGCCTTCAGAAGTCAACTCAACCACCCACTGCAGCAGTTTCTGGCTCTGGTGGTTTGCAGCTGGGCGGTGGTATGAGCTTGGGGGCTGGACTGGGCTTAGGCAATGCAATGCCCGTAATAGCTACGCCAGTGCTAGCGCCAACAGTTACAGCGCCCGCCACGCCAGCGCCAGTAAGTAACATGCGCGATGCGGTGACTATCCCTGTAAAGGTGAAGCACAGTATTTGCTTTGATAAAACCGAAGGAGATAAATCGGGTCAGATGAGAATTTAACAAAACAGAAAGTTATTCTCACTATCAATTCAATAGCTGCTTGATCAATGAATACTTGGACTACAGGCTTTTCTTGGGAAACATTTGTTTAAGTTGATGCGGTGCAGGCGTGTTGCCAGAGCTTATGTGTACAAAATTAGCGTTTTCTACGGCTGTTAGCCACTGTCCAGTCATACGGGGTAAAAGCTGCTTGGTAGTCTGCTGGTAGGGCTTGGCTGCTGTAGCGCTGGGCAAAGGCTATCAGGCTGGGCGCATGGGTGGGGGTGAAGTCTTCGGTGTAGAACTTTAAAATTCCATTGAAATACACGGTGCGCTGGGTGTGGTCGATGCGCAGGTTCTCTGGCCGGGCAAAAAAGGCGCGGGTTTCGCGGTCTAGCTCGGCGTTGAGCTGGGCAGCGGTAAACGGCGTGCGCGGCAGCACGGGGCAAGATACAGCAGAGCAGTTAAGCGCAAAGTGGACGCGCGGATCGTTAAGCTTGCGGATGATGTCGTTTTCAAAAGCAAATAGCGATATCGCCGTGCCGCCAATATCAAACTTGCGCAGCAAAAAGAAGGTGACTTTAGAAAACCCTGCATGGCTATTTGGAATGCCTGAGGCAATCACGTTGTACATTGACAGCGCGTTGTAGGCGTTGATCATGTGGGCTAGGCGCGCATCGGCACTGGGCGCGGCTTGCAGTGGCGTGGCGGCTATGGCTTGCACATACGCTTCTAGGCTGGGCAAACCGCTGGCGCTTTTGTCATCGCGCAGCGCTGAAAAATCTACTTCACCTTGGTCGTTAACATGCTTTAGCAATACTGCTGCGTAGCCCTGCTGCGCTAGTGCTAGCGGCACCAAAGGCGCATCGGGCTGGCTAACTTTTACGACCGTACTGCAGGCCCCGAGCAAAGCAATGCAGAGGATTAATAAAGCACGTGTAAAAAAATTCATGGGATTATCTTTTGAGGTTTGCTAGTGTGTGGGTGCGCTGGCCTGCGCTGCCCAATAGCAAGCTCACGCGGTTTGCCTTTGAGCCATTTCAGGGGAATGCGAATTTCGCCATTGGCGTCAGGTAACACGGCCAAGGGCTGCCAAGTCTCACCGGTGGAAAGCACAATAGGTTTTAGCAAAATACGCTCACGTTCGGCGTTGTAGGCGCACATCGACATGGGGCCCACTGCCGTGGCGGCCATGAACACACAAGCGTCAATACGCTCAGGGTCTAGGTCGCAGGCATCCATAAAATTGTGGATGAAAAACGAAATTTTGCGTATAGGCGGCACAAAGCGGCCTGCGCTAAACCATTGGCTACGTGCTTGCCACAGCATGCGCGCGGTGTGGCGTATAAAGCCGCTGGCCAAATGCCGCTTTCGCAGTATGGCCAATGCAACGGCCCACACACTGCGCAGGCCTTGGTCGCGCGGCAGCGTGATGTCGGCAGTGTCGCGCATTACGCGGGCTACAAATGCGCTGTCTTGCAAAGCGTCAAATCGCTGCTGGCCGATGCTAAACAGCATGGCATAGCGGTTGCAACTGCGGTGGCCGCCCTCTAGCGCGTCAAAATTTAACGCGATGCCTGCGCCCTGAGCTATGGCGGTACGCACGTTGGCTTGGTTGATGGCTGTGGGCGAGGCTGATGCGACACCGTCAGATACATCACGCCCCGGCACGGTGCCGCGCCCAGTGTCGGCACCTAGCTGAAACGACGCAAAGCGCACTACGTCGTTATGCTGCACAAAAAAGTCTGTCAGCATGGGCACCTCATGCATATTGCCTGCAAATACGGTGGTGTTAAAAATCACCGACAGTGGCAGGCCACGCGCCATGGCAATGTATTTCAGGCGCAGGCTGTTCATGTCGGCTTCGGTCGCATAGCCTTTGCGCTCTTGCGTCATGTCTACATGAAACGCCACATCGTTTAAGCCGTCGCTGGCCAAGCGCTTTAGCCATGCACGGTGCAACAAAATGCCGTTGGTAAACAGCGATGCGCGCAGGCCGCGTGCGCGCACGTAGCGCACGATCAACGATAGCTCATCTTTGTCGCGCAGCGTAGGGTCACCGCCCGAAATTTGTACATCGGTGTTGGGGCCATAGCGCAGCGCGATTTCGTCAATGCGGCGGTAAAGCTCGGTCAATGGTATGTCGCGCACCGCTTCGGCGCTGTCAGACAGATAGCACAAGCTGCAGTCTAGGTTGCAGCGCTGGGTAATTTCTAGTGACACACAGCCCATAGTCCAGCGCCTACCTGCTGCCTGGCCGTCACCCCACTGGCCTGTGCGCTGCATGCGTGCGGCCATATGCTGCAGGCGAGCGGCCTGAGATACGGCATTAACAGGTACGGGCAATGAAGGTGGTGCAAGCATAAAACGTATACGCCACAGTCGTGATGGGTATATGTATTCTTACAGTGCCCATCCGTAGCCAGCTATTCTTTTGCTGCACTGGACATCGAACCACTATACTAAGACTGCACTTTGGGTGCTCATAGCTAGGCATTGCGGGATATCCCTTGGTTGACAGGTAATTGCAGCGTTTTATAATTGAATGAAAGCGCTTTCAAAAATAAATCCCCAAAATTTAAATGCTCCAATTTAAATACTCCATCAAACCAAGGCACAGGCTAGCAGGCATGTGTCTGTTGTCGTTTTGGATGGGGCTAGCTCAGGCGCAACAAACGCTGGTGATTGCGGCCTTTCCGGCGGTCGATGACATCGTGCGCTCAGCCATTCCGCAATGGAAGCGCTTGCACCCCAATGTCGATATCAAGGTGGTGAGCCGACAATTTAATGACCACCACACTGCGATGACTACTTCGTTGTCCACCACCTTTTACCTGCCAGACGTGATGGCGCTAGAGGTGGGCTATGTAGGCCGGTTTGCCCAAGGTGGTGGTTTGGATGATTTGGCGCGTGCGCCTTACAACATTAAGCAATTTCAAAGCCGCTATGTACCTTACGCATTTCAGCAGGCTACCAACCGCAAAGGCGCCGTGGTGGCAGCACCAGCAGATGTGGGCCCGGGCACGCTGTTGTACCGCACAGATATTTTGGAGAAATCGGGAGTCAACCCCGCCGAGCTCACCCATTCTTGGGACAGCTATGTGGCCACCGGTGCGAAGATCAAGCTGGCTACTGGAGCCTACCTGATGGCGCATGCGCGCGACATGAAAGATATAGTCATTCGCGCTGGTATCCAGCCCGGCGAGGGCTTGTATTTCGACAGCCAATCCAAAGTGCTGGTCACTTCACCGCGCTTCGTGCGCGCCTTTGAGCTGGCGCGCAAAGTGCGCCAACAAAAACTCGACGCTAAAGTGGGTGCTTGGTCTAACGAATGGGCCGAGGGCTTCAAGCGCGGCACGATTGCTACGCAAATGACCGGGGCTTGGCTGGCGGGCCACCTGAACAATTGGCTTGCGCCGTCCACCAAAGGCTTATGGCGCGCGGCTCAACTTCCAGAGGGAGCCTACGCCGCTTATGGAGGCACATTTTTTGCTATCCCGCGCAGTGCGCCCACTGCTAACAAGGCTCTTGCTTGGGAGTTTATTCAAATGATGACCCTAAACAGTGAGGTGCAACTGAGCGCCTTTAAATCGCAGGATGCATTCCCCGCATTGCTAGAGACCTACGACGATGGTTTCTTTGAGAAACCGATTGATTTTTTAGGCGGTCAAAAAGCGCGGCTGGGCTGGCGCACTGCGGTGAACAAAATTACGGCGGTAAGTGTACATAAGCAAGATGCCTTTGCCGATGAGGTAATTAACACCGAGCTGGACAAAGTGCTCGACAGAGGCAAAGACATCACCACTGCTTTGGCGGATGCACAGCGCTTGCTAGAGCAGCGCGCACATCGTTAGACCTGTGCGCAAATTTTGACACTATGAAGCCAATTTCTGCATTACGTTTATCTCCCAAGTGGGTGCCCTACGTATTTTTGTGCCCATTTCTAATTCTGTTCGCAGTGTTTGGGATGTTTCCCTTGCTGTTCTCTCTCTATCTAGCCTTCCAGTCGTGGGAGCCTACTAGCGGCTTAGGTGACATGAGTTTTGTGGGGCTGGATAATTTCGTTTTCGCCCTGAATGACGAGTGGTTTTGGAAGTCACTGGGTAACACTGCATGGCTGGCTTTGGCATCGGGCCTGCCGCAACATTTGGTGGCTATTCCGTTAGCCTGTTTCATTCATGCATCTTTCAAGCGGTCACGTGATGGGGTGGTGGGGATTTACTTTATGCCCTACATCACCTCCACGGTGGCTATCTCCATTTTATTTAGTGCGCTGTTTTCCACAGACTTTGGCTTGATCAATGCGGCACTGCAAGCGCTGGCGCAGTTGCCGGGTGTAGGTTGGCTGTTTCCACAAAGTCCGCTGGACTGGTTAAACGAGCCTGGCAACATCAAGCCAGCTATTTCAATGATTGTGTTTTGGCGTTATGTGGGCTTTAACGTGGTGCTGTATTTGGCAGCGTTACAGACTATCCCTGGCGACATTTATGAGGCCGCCACCATGGACGGTGCCGGGCGCTTTCAGCAGTTTTTTTATATCACTCTGCCTAGTCTTAAGCCGATGATCTTCTTCGGTGTAACGCTCAGTGTGATTGGTGGGCTCCAATTGTTTGAAGAGCCATTCATCCTGACCGGTGGTCGCGGTGGCACCGACCAAGCGGGCATGACTACAGCTATTTATCTGTACCGCACGGCGTTTGACTTTAATGATTTTGGCGCAGCCAGTGCTATGTCGTGGTTGCTGTTTATCGTTGTAGCTCTATTGACTTGGTTAACTAATAAAGCATTTGCCCCGCGCGGCCCATCGACTAAAACCGTGGAGACCCATCCATGACATCGAAACCAGATCGACTAACCCTGTGGGTAGCCTATGGCGCGGTGGGCATGGGCGCACTAGTCATGCTAATGCCGTTTTATTTCATGTTCGTGTTTGCCTCGCACTCGCGCACTGAGATATTTAGCCTCCCTCCACCACTGTTTTTTGGGGATGACTTTCTATCCAACCTGAAAATACTCACAGATCGCATGCCATTTTGGCGCAACTTAGGCTGGAGCCTGTATGTGGCCATTGCCTCAACGCTGCTTACCCTACTGTTTTGCTCGATGGGCGGTTATGCCTTTGCGCAATTTGAATTCAAATACAAAAATGCACTCTTTGGCTTAGTGATGGGGACGATGCTATTGCCCTCTTTCATGAACATGATTCCGACTTTTATGATCATGGATTTATTGGGCTGGATTGACCAACCCCGCGCGCTGTACATTCCCGGTGCCGCCAGCGCTTTTGGTATTTTTTTAATGCGCCAATTCATCGCTAGTGCCATTCCTAAAGACCTGATAGAAGCTGCGCGCATGGATGGTTGCAGTGAGATCGGTATTTTTTGGCGAATTGTGCTGCCACTATTAAAGCCCGCGCTAGGCACATTAGGCTTGATCACTTTTATTGCCTCCTGGAACAACTTTATTGGACCCTTAGTCGTCATGCGCTCGCCTGATATGTACACCCTGCCATTAGCTCTTCGGAGCCTGCAAAGCCCAGTTAACACCGAATGGGGCGCACTCATGACAGGGGCGGCCATTGCCACCCTGCCTTTGATGGTGCTTTTCATTATCTCTTCGCGCCAGTTGATCTCTGGATTAACAGCTGGAGCTGTTAAGTAGTTGCTTAAAAAAATTATGACTCCTCTTAAATTTACTGAACTGGCCAAAGAATTTCCTTCGGACTTCGTATGGGGCGTGGCCACTAGTGCATTTCAAATTGAAGGTGCAGCTTCCATTGACGGTAAAGGGCCTTCAATATGGGACAGCTTTTGCCGTGTCCCCGGTGCCATAGCAGACAAAAGCCATGGTGATATAGCTTGTGACCATTACCACCGTCTTGACGAAGATCTTGAACTGATAGCTGGGCTGGGTGTCGATGCTTACCGATTCTCTATAGCATGGCCCCGTGTACGTCCTACAGGCGATGGGGAATGGAACGAAGCGGGTATGGCGTTTTATGACCGCCTAGTCGATGGCCTGCTGCTTCGCGGCATACAGCCCCACCTGACACTCAACCACTGGGATATGCCTGATGCATTGCAAACCTATGGCGGCTGGCACAACCGCAATACTGTGCAATTGTTTGTAGAGTATGCCGTTGGCATTGCTGCACGATTAGGTGACCGGGTGGCTGCCATCACCACCCATAACGAGCCTTGGGTGATGTCTGTGCTGGGTCATGAGACAGGCGTGTTTGCTCCCGGGGTCAAAAACAGAGCGATAGCCATGCAGGTATCACACCACCTCATGCTCAGCCACGGCCTAGCGCTGCGGGCCATGCGCGCGCAGGGCTGCAAAGCCAAGCTAGGTATTGTGCTCAACCTCTCGCCCATGCACTCCGCTACCAACGCGCCTGAAGATAGGGCCCAAACGCATTTAGAAGATGGCCGTTTGCTACGCTGGTATATGGACCCTTTGTTCAAAGGTACCTATCCTCAAGATGTGATCGACTATCTAGGCGCAGATGCCCCTGATATATTGCCTGGCGATATGCAAGCAATTGCTGCCCCGATGGACTATTTAGGTCTGAACTACTACTCGCGCTCGGTGATCAGTGCACAAGGCCCATGGGATGTAAAACACGGTGGGCTAGCTATTACAGATATGGGCTGGGAGATTTATCCCGAAGGTTTAACCGAGTTATTGCTTCGCTTGCACCGCGATTACCCTGTGCCGCCGCTTTACGTTACTGAAAACGGTGGCGCTTTTAAAGACAGCCTGGTAAGCGGGCAAGTGCACGATGTAGAGCGGACCGACTATTTATTGCGCCATATCGCTGCAGTCGCAGAGGCTATGCGCCAGGGTGTGCACATGGCTGGATACATGGTGTGGAGCCTGATGGATAACTTTGAGTGGGCTTTTGGGTATGAGAAGCGCTTTGGTATCGTGCATGTAGATTTTGAGACGCAAAAACGCACACTCAAAGACAGTGCTTTGTGGTACCAGAGTTTTCTCGAAAACCAAAACGATGCTCGTGAATTGCGTGCAATAGCTAACCCCAAGACAGCGCACTCAGAGCGTGAATTGGTAACCAAAGGAGCTTGATATGGGCCAAGTTTCATTACGTGGTGTGCGCAAAAGCTATGGATCGGTGGATGTCATTAAAGGCGTTGACCTCGAGGTAGCCGACGGCGAGTTTATGGTGTTTGTAGGGCCCTCAGGTTGTGGCAAATCCACCATGCTGCGCATGATTGCAGGCTTAGAAAGCGTAACTGACGGTGATCTGCTGATTGATGGCGTACTTGCAAACGATCAGCACCCCGCTGACAGAGGTGCAGCCATGGTGTTTCAAAGCTACGCTTTATACCCTCACATGACAGTTGAAGACAATATGGGCTTTGCGTTAAAAATGGCGGGCATGGCACCAAAGCAGCGCAACGAGCAAGTCCAACGTGCGGCAGAGATTCTAAAAATCACTGAGCTACTGGGGCGTTACCCCAAAGAGCTGTCTGGAGGACAGCGCCAACGCGTAGCCATCGGGCGCGCCATCGTCAGAAAACCCAAAGTGTTCTTATTTGACGAGCCCCTGTCGAACCTTGATGCGGCCTTACGTGTGAACATGCGTATTGAATTATCCAGACTGCACAAAGAGCTGGGAACCACGATGATTTACGTAACACACGATCAAGTGGAGGCTATGACTTTGGGCACGCGCATCGCCGTCTTTAACAAGGGAATGATCGAACAGCTGGGTGCACCGATGGCACTGTATCACCACCCAGCCAACGAGTTTGTCGCCAGTTTCATAGGCGCGCCTCGTATCAACTTGATAGCTCGACCGCTAGCTACTGGCGCAACACTTGCACACCATGCCCTATGGCAATTGCTGGCAGGGCAGGCGCCCACAAGCTGTCAACGCATCGGGTTGAGACCGGAGCATTTGCATGTTGCGGCTGATGGTACGGGCATTGCCGCCGATGTAGTTTTGGTGGAGCAACTGGGCGATGCATCGATTGCCCATTTGCGTGTGGACGGTATCACCGAGCTGCTGTGCGCTAAAGTCGCTGCCGATCAGCATGCGTTAGTAGCGGGGCAACCCGTGAGCCTAAACCCTGATGCGTCTCAGACAATGCTCTTTAACGCCGATGGTAGTTTATTGGCTTAGGTATGAGCTGCTCAAAGCGTAATCAAATAGGTAGCGATAGATCGAGCAGGCAACTCTGTCAATGCCTGTTGGCCGTTCGCGTTGAGTTTGAAAGCAATGGCTTGCTCTGTGCGGTTCATGGCAATAACAGCGATAGAACCATCCTGATTGATAAAAGCCGTGGTTTCCAGGTTTTGCCGAGTTGCAGCGCACAATACACGCTGCGCGCCTGGCTGAACGAAGCGTGAGAAATGACCCAGGTAGTAATAAGAGCTTTGGTGTAGCAGTGCATCGTGCGCGGTGTCAACAATGATAGGCGCGCTGCACATGTTGCCCACATGGTTGGGGCCGCCCAGCTCGTCTAACACCAAATTCCAGTCGATCCATCCTACTGTCCAGCGATTCAGGTCGTTGATAATTGAGCAGGCATAGCGCTCACCTAGCTCCCACTCGCCAAGGTGTGGGCCGCCCTCTTGGCAGCCTTCGGTAAACAACAGATGCATATCGGGCCACGCATCGTGTACCTGTTGCACATGGTCGAAATGGTTTTCACCGTACCAGTGAAATCCAGTGCCCCATACATACTTGGCAGCTTCAGGGTCAGCGTACATCACGCTCGCGCGTTCAACCATGAGGTCACGGTTGTGGTCCCAAATAACGATATGCACACGGCCCAAGCCTGCCAGAGCTAATTCAGGCCCCAAATAGTCACGGACAAAATCACGTTCTTCCTCGGCGCTGTAAATGCAAGAGTCCCAGCGTTGTGTTGCATCAGGCTCGTTTTGCACCGACACTCCCCACACAGGCACGCCTTCGGCCTCGTAGGCTTGAATAAATTTGACGTAGCAACGCGCCCAGGCTTGACGGCACTCTGGTTTCAGTCTTCCGCCTTGGTTCATCTGCCCACTGGTTTTCATCCAGGCCGGTGGGCTCCAGGGGGACACCAGTAAATTAAGATTCTCGCCAGCCACCGCACGTGCCGCTTGGATGAAGGGCAGCAGCGCCAGCTTGTCGCGCGCGATGTTAAAACTCTTCAGTGCGGTATCACCCGCTTGCTCCACATGGGCATAGTTACCTAACGCAAAATCGCAACTGTTCATGTGCACACGGCATAGACGGTAACCATGTCCCGCTGATTTAGAAAAATAATCAACCAGCACTTGCTTTTGAACAACCGGACTGAGCTTTTGCCATGTGATGGCGGCCGCCTCGGTAAAGGCACCACCAAAACCTAACATGGTTTGAAAGCGTCGCTGGCTGTCCACCCACAAAGATGCAAGGGGCTTGTCGCTTGCGCTGGTTGCAACTAGCGCAAGCTCGTTTAAGCGTGCATTGCTGTCACGCTCAGTGAGAAAATACCGGATCATTGCGCTTAGTGCCAACGCGCGCCATTAAAAATCATTTTGACCAATAAATGCCATCAATGGCTACAGTCGGTAATCCGGTTTTTTGCGTGTTTTTAGTAATGGCAAAGCGATCAGCAATAACAAAACGCGACAACACTAGGCGCAGATCTATCTTAGGATTGGCCGCAATCAGAGCCTGAATTGGTAAGCTCACTTGGCACCATACAGAGGTGTTGCAATAGCCATATTGACCATTTGGAATCTGCACGAAAGCTTCTTGGGTGCCAAATTCCTCTGATTCTGTGATCAAGCCGATTTCCATTTTTCCAGCGTAGCTTGTATTCACGCTGAAATTGATGTTGCCATTAGCAAAACCAGACAGATTGATGGCTTGACCGCCTGGATTAGACTGTATCAACAGACCCCATCCATAGTCTTCTGGGTTGGGTTGCACCGCTATGCTGCGCGCGCCATCCCCGGGTGCAGCAGAAGTGCTTACCTCTGGGTAGCCGGTCCGTGGTCCAAAAGCATCCATGCGAACGGTACCAAACCATGTTTCGCGCTTTTCTGATGCAGTTAATGCAGCCTCTGAATACAAGGTGTATTTAGATTCCGTAACGGCTGGGCCGACAACGGGGGGCGCGTAGTACACCGCGTTTGCATCGGAATAGGTTCCCGCTTCATAGACCCATGAGGCGCTAGGAGGGTTAAGGCCTTGAATCACATAACGCGCTTGGCGTTTAACGTTAAATAGCCCCCAACCGTTATCGCTTTTTTTCCAAGGCTCATCAAAAGCCTCGAAGTAAAAAATTGCCTTGGGTCCTGCCCCCGTCTTGCCTTCGGCAGCCCAAGCGCGTAGCCGGTCGTAGTACATTTTTTGATTGACAGGGCTTGCACGGTATTTCAGCAAGCCTGAGTTATCTACTGCGTTCCATCCCGTCTCGCCAATGGTAATAGGCATCGCTGATAAATTATGGTTATCCAAGTAACTGCGAGCTAGCGAGTACTGCTGTTTAGCGGTAGCTATGGCACCATCCATCATGGCAGATGCGCGCGAAGCTGCGGGTACGGATTTAAGCCGCCAGTCCCATAAATCGTACTGCGTGTCGATTTCAGGGTAGGTATGGATGGAGGCGAAATCAATGAGGCTGAGTACACGAACGTCGGCACCATTGCCTGCAAAATACGCCCAATTGTCATCTGTTGTGATGGGCTGGGTAATTTGTTTGCGCACAGTGTCTAACGCGCTCGCCATGGCGCCAGCAGAGATAGGATTTCCAGTCCAGTAAATCTGCGTTTCGTTACCAACGCTGACGGCCAAAATAATATCGCTGTACTTTCGAGCCAGGGCTATGCCGCGCGCTATTTCAGCCTGCGTAAATGTGTCGTTGCCCACCTGTAAGTAGATGCCAAGCTGCACCTTGATGTCTAGGTTGTATTTGCGGATTACTGCCAGTGTCTGCCCGGCGACTTTATCAGTGCTGTCAAACAAACGAATCAGTCCAAAACCACCAGCGACCAACAAATCCAAATCTTGCTTGATGTTTGATTCTGGAATGATTTCTGCATCCAACCCTGCGTTGTCGGTTGCCGTGCGGTAGGGCGAATAGCTCACAGCTTTGCGGCTGGTGAATTCGCTGCTTAACGGGCGTAAGCTGTCACGTGTAGGAAATGGCACGACCACTGTGCCACTGCCGCCGCCGCAGGAGGCAAGAATGGATGAAGTAATCAACACCAGAAAAGGGCGTGCCAAAGAGGTAAGGAAACGGGACATGGTAAATCCTGCAGTTTTCATGGTTAAGAAATAAAGAGGCAGAAAGTTAGAACACGTAGACCGCGCCAAGGCCCACCCAATTGCCACGGTTATTGACACGCGAGTCTACGTTCGTGAACGCAGAGTTACCGGGTATGGACAACGGTGATAGCCCGCGCTGACCATAATGCACCATGCCCGCTAAGCCGTAGGCTTGTACCCCGCTGCCTAGGTCGTAATTGAGACCCAAGGTATTAACGAGTGCAGAATTACTTTGGCCACGCTCGCTCGGGTTGGCTGTAGATGCTTTACCAAGGTAGGTCAAACCTGTGGATGCCGTCCATTTGCCTGTGCGATAGCGGGCACCCAACATAATGTCCGTAGACGTAGCCGGGTAGGGGGTGTTGGTCTTCCAGTCTACGTTGAACATACTGTTCCACAACGACTGTGGACCGATGGCCGTGGTAACCGAGCCAATAATTACTGGGTATGCTCCGCTCCAGCGGTTACGCCGGATGCCACCTGAAACTTCGATTTTGGAGTCCACCTGGTAGCGCGCCATTGCCATGGCTATGCTTTGGCCTGATCCCCCCAAGAGTTTGTCACTGGCAGGGTCCTGTGCTAGTGCAGAAAAGGGCCCATGACCCCAGGCCTGTGGGTTGCCGTTGCGCGCATCTTGGTACATCGCGTCCATAACGAAATCACCCTTATGGTACTGCGCCCACAGCTCCCAAAACTGGGGTTTGTTTTTCGTGAATTTGGTGTTGCCTCGGTCATAGGTGGCCTCCAGCACTAGGTCACCCTGAGCGAAGTCCACAATGCGCGATGTGTAACGCAGTGCGTTTTTAAGCAAGCCATACCCGGCACCGCTAGAGCCCCAAACATCGGCCACGCCAACGTTAGTACCGTAGGGGTAGTCCGCTACGCTCCAAGCTCGTGTTGTCATGCCGCCGTAGGCCAAGCGGCCGTAGTCCTCATGACTGAGTGCAATGTTTTTGTCGTACCAATAGCCTGGAATATCGACACTGCCGTCGCGCAGACGTTGGCTAAGTAAACCCGTTACTTTGAAGCCTTTACCTAGGTCGTATTTGGCACCGAGGTAGGGTTGAAACAAGGTAACGTGCGTTTCCCCAGTTTTGTACTCAGCACCGGGGCGCAGGGCATCAGCCCATTGGCGCTGCTTATCTTCACCAGCGGCCCATTGACAGTCTCGGCAATGGTTTGTGCCCCTTTGCACTTCAACCTTGGCAAATCCCGTCAGGCTGAACATGCCGTCAGGACCAAACTCGATAGCTTGGCTGGCCGATGACAAAGCCAGTGCGGCGATGGCCATAACTAATTTACGAACGTTTTTTCTAGGCGCTGAAATAGCGTGGTTGGTACGGTATTTGGCTAGCTTGCAATGTAAAGATTCGAAACCCATGGTGCTTAATTTCCAAAGTGATATGAAAGCGCTTTCAATGCT
>JAYTPK010000200.1:0-6487 GCA_043747295.1 Polaromonas sp.
GGCGCAATACGTATTTACGATGAACCGGGTAGGCAAAATTGTGCCGCCCAAACGGCATATTTTGAAAGACGTGAGCTTGTCTTTCTTCCCTGGGGCCAAAATTGGCGTGCTGGGCGTGAACGGGTCGGGTAAATCGACCTTGCTCAAAATTATGGCTGGCCTGGACACCGAGATTGAAGGCGAAGCCACGCCTATGCCAGGGCTGAACATTGGCTACCTGCCGCAAGAGCCCATCATGGACCCCGACCAAACCGTACGCCAAGCCGTCGAGGGCGGCATGGGCGCAGCCATTGCCGCCAAAGCGCGGCTAGAGCAGGTGTACATCGAATACGGCGAAGAAGGCGCGGACTTTGACAAACTGGCCGCAGAACAAGCCCAGCTAGAAACCATCATCGGCGCTGCGGGCGACGACGATGGCCGCGCGCTGGACATTGCTGCCGAAGCCCTGCGCCTGCCCGAATGGGATGCCATCATCAAGCATTTGTCAGGCGGTGAAAAGCGCCGCGTGGCACTGTGCCGCCTATTGCTAAGCAAGCCTGACATGCTGCTGCTAGACGAGCCTACCAACCACTTGGACGCAGAATCGGTCGACTGGTTAGAGCAATTTTTGCTGCGCTACAGCGGCACCGTAGTGGCCATTACCCACGACCGTTACTTTTTAGACAACGCAGCCGAGTGGATTTTGGAACTCGACCGTGGCTCCGGCATTCCGTACAAAGGCAACTACAGCGACTGGTTAGACCAAAAAACCGATCGCCTGGAGAAAGAACAAAAAGGCGAAGATGCGCGCGCTAAGGCATTGAAAAAGGAACTAGAGTGGATTCGCCAAAACCCCAAAGGCCGCCAAGCCAAGAGCAAGGCGCGTATTGCCCGTTTTGAAGACCTGTCCAGCTATGAGCACCAACAGCGCAACGAAACGCAGGAGATTTTTATCCCCGTAGGCGACCGTCTGGGTGCCAGCGTAATTGAATTCAAAGGCGTGAGCAAATCGTTTGGCGACCGTCTCCTGATTGATAACCTCAGCTTTACCGTACCAGCCGGTGCGATTGTCGGCATTATTGGCCCTAACGGTGCCGGTAAGTCAACGCTGTTTCGCATGATCAGCGGCGCGCAAAAGCCTGACAGCGGTGAGGTCAACATTGGCTCCACCGTCAAGATGGCATTTGTAGAACAGTCGCGTGAGAACTTAGAAGGCGACAAAACCGTGTGGGAAGAAGTCTCAGGCGGGCTGGACATGCTGCAGATTGGTAAATTTACCGTGGCCAGCCGCGCCTATTGCGGCCGCTTTAACTTCAGCGGGGCTGACCAGCAAAAGCGCGTGGGCACATTGTCAGGCGGCGAGCGCGGGCGCTTGCACCTGGCAAAAACTTTGATTGCCGGCGGCAACGTGCTCATGCTGGACGAGCCATCAAACGACCTGGACGTAGAAACTCTGCGTGCGCTAGAAGACGCGCTGCTAGAGTTCCCAGGCTCCATCATGGTGATCAGCCACGACCGTTGGTTTTTGGACCGGATTGCCACGCACATCCTCGCGTGTGAGGGAGACAGCCAATGGACTTTCTTTGACGGTAACTACCAAGAGTACGAAGCCGATAAGAAGAAGCGTTTGGGTGAAGAGGGTGCCAAGCCTAAGCGCATGCGCTTTAAGGCGTTGGCTTAAAGCCTGCATTGGACGGCATAGCACTGCACCGGCGCACCCGTTGGCTGGGCACAACCTACAGACCAATCCCCATTGCCTTTAGGCCCAAAGCATCACCATAATCTGTAAGTATGAGCAAATCAGCACCGCAAAAACTAGGTATATCCGATGACCCCCATGGGCCGAGGGTGACCTTGCGCCAGTGCTTAGACGCGGCGTTGCACCAGTCTGAAGGCTTGATGGACAAGGTGCTGAACGCACTGGCGGGCAAAGCGGATAAAAGCTTTGGTGCCTACCAACACAAGCCTAATTTTCCACCCGAGATGCAGGCAGTGGCAGAGCAATTGCTGCGGCAGCGCGAGGTGATCAAAACCAGTTTTAGAGGGCATTTAATTGAGTGTGTGTTTGGTGGTGTAGGTGTCGATGCCCAAGCACCGCAGATGATGCGCTTTGAAGACTTAAAGCTGTTTGAAGAAGAAGACTTAGACGAGAGCATCGAGATAGCACGCGCCATGCAAGAGATGAGCTTGATGGTCGATGAGGTGACGCCAACGCTAGATGCGCTGATGAGCTCGTTGTTAGGCTGGATCACAGTGCAGTCACAAATCAACCCGCTACGTCCTGAGATGTACGCACGTGCCTTGCGCGCCTGCATTGCCGAGCAGATCAGTGACCCAGACATGCGCGGCGCGCTGCTGTCGGCTCTGGCATCACGTTTGGGTGTAGTACTGCGTAAGCTGTATATAGAGTTGACTGCATGGCTGAAATCATGTGGTGTAGAAGCTGCTAGCGTAGTGCAGCCAGGCCAGGTGCAAAGCAGTGTGGCTAAGCCCAGCGTGGTGGGCGCGATGGGCAATTCAGTAGCGCGCACATTATTGACACTGGACCGACTGCGTAAACTGTTGTCTGGCGAACTAGACACTGACCGCAAGCCACAAGACTTTTTGCACACGGTGCCTGCCTCTGTGGTGGCGCTGCAAGACATGCGCCAAGTAGAAGCCATGGTGCAACGCCTGGAGGCCAAGGCACGCACAGCGGCCAATAACCCTAACGCAGACGACGCCCGCAAAAAAGCCGCTGCCCGCATGGCACTGGCCGATGGCAAAAACCTAGGCAAACAGCTGGGCGAAGAAGTAGTGCGCCTGATGCTGGACAACCTGATCCAAGATGAACGGCTGCTGAGCGGTGTGCGCGCCCATTTGCAAACCCTTGAGCCTTTGCTGATGGAAATAGCCAAGGTGGATGGACGGTTCTTTAGTGACAAGCAACACGCAGCCCGTCAATTTTTAGATAAAGTCACTAGCCGCAGTCTGGCTTTTGCCACTGAGCGCGACGAAGGCTATACGCAGTTTGTCAAATCGGTAGAAAAGAGCATTGCATCGCTGAGCAAAAAGGCAAGCCAAGGCGAAAACGCATCGGCAGCATTTGCAGCAGTGTTAGCCCAGCTTGAGAAAATCTGGGATGGCCTGGATGCCGAAGATCGCACGCGCCGCGAAGAATCCGCACGCGCGCTGCTGCACGCTGAACAGCGCAATATGCTGGCGCAGTATTTAGGCCAAGAGTTTCGTACCAATTCTGAGGGCATTGAAGTGCCCAGCGCCGTGGTGGATTTTGTCTGTGGCCCGTGGGCACAGGCCGTGGCCGAGTCGCAGCTGCGCTGCACCGATGGCACCAGCGACCCGCAAGGCTACCACGAGCTGGTGGCCGAGCTGTACTGGAGCGTGCAGCCACGCGTGGCCAAGCGCAACCGTAAGCGCTTGGTTGAGCTTATCCCGGGCATGTTGGGCAAGCTGCGGCAAGGTTTACAGCTGATTGAATTTCCGCCAGAGCGGATTACGGACTTTTTCTCAGAGCTGATTGCGCTGCATGAGGCCGCGCTAGAGGGCGGCCGAGCCAAACCAGCACTGCCAGAGACGGCCAGCGCACAGGTGGTGCTAGAGGCGCAAGAGCAGGCCGCACTGCAAGACCGCGCCGAGCTAGAAGCCTTGTACGCTGCTGGTGCAACGCCATCAGATGCTGTCGATGCACCTGACGATACGCCCACTGAATTTAGCGTATCAAAGTCACCGCCGCCTGATGTGCAAAACGACGTGTGGATGGGCAAGCGCGAGGCCAATGAAGTAGGCTTTGTGGACAACGACGCAGTGTGGCCTATGGAGATGAATGCGCAAGATGCCTTGCCTATGGCGGTCAACGTGGGCATTGTGCCAACAGGTGCCGTTGCGATTGGTTCCTGGGTCGAGTTGTACCTAGATTCAAGCGCGGGCGCGCATTGGGTGCGCGCGCAACTCACCTGGGCCAGCCCGCACCGCACTTTGTTTATGTTTGTGTCGCATGGCGGCAAGGCGCATTCGATGTCGCAGCGCACCATGGACAAGCTGCGTGCGCAGGGCCAGATTCGCGTAGTGTCCGATGGCCGTTTGGTAGAAAAAGCGCTGGATGCTGTGGCCCAAACTGCGCTGCGCAACAGCGTGGACGCTAGCAGCCCTGCGGCCTAGCCAAGTCATAAAGCTAAAGCAAACAAGGCGCGGCTAAAAACTAGCCTCGCATTGCCATTGCATCACCTGCCCCGTGGTGGGATGCTGCAATGACAACTGCTGCGCATGCAGATGCATTCGGCCTGGCACCACCTCAAACGCAGCAGCTGCAGCACCATACAAAGTATCGCCCACGATAGGATGGCCCAGCGCCAGCATGTGCACACGCAGCTGGTGTGTGCGGCCCGTGTGGGGGCGTAGCAGCACCCGCGTAGTGGCGCTGCTGGGCTGTGCGCTGCGGCTGATGACGCTGTAGTGGGTTAATGCCGGTTTGCCTGTCAGCAGGTCAACTTTGCGCAGGGGCCGTGCGGGCCAGTCGGCTGCAATTGGCAGGTCAATACTGCCCTCATCTTGCGCTAGCCAGCCGTGCACTACGGCAACATATTGTTTGTCTACCGCACGTTGCTCAAACAATTGGCTTAGCTGGCGCTGCATGGCCGCGCCGCGTGCCAGCAGCATCAGGCCCGAGGTGGCTTGGTCTAGGCGGTGAACTACCCGTGCGTCGGCGTAGTGCTGCAGCACGCGCAGGCTGGCGCAGTCTTGTTTGTCGGCCCCGCGCCCTGGCACTGCCAGCAGGCCTGCTGGCTTATTAATGAGCACCAAGCTGTCATCTGCGTACACTATGGCAAGGCTGTCTAAAGGCATGCAAGGATGGTAGAGGTGAAATGGTGGATACTATAAAATATATAGCTGCTTGAGCAGTATTTTAGAGGACTTGAAGGGTAATTGGCTTGAAAAATCAGCACGTCATCGTGGCAGGTGCAGGCATTGGTGGGTTGGCCGCTGCCTTGGCGCTGGCGCGTGCGGGCCAGCGCGTGACGGTGTTAGAGCGTAGTGCAGAGTTTGCACCCATAGGCGCAGGTATTCAGCTGGGGCCTAACGCCATGAAGGTGCTGGCCAGCTGGGGTTTGCAAGACGCCTTGCTTGCCCATGCCTGTTTGCCGCAAGCCATTGCTGTGCGCCACGCGTCTACAGGCCGCAGCATCAGCCGCATTTTGCTGGGCAGTGCAGTGCAGCAGCGTTATGGGCAGGTGTATGCCACCGTGCACCGCGCGCACTTGCATGCTGTGCTGTTAGCTGCTGTGCAGGCACAGCCTAGCGTACAGGTGCTGTGCGGCGTGCCAGTGCAAGGCGTGCAGACTTTTCCAAACTCTACAGTGCAGGTGAGCACGCCAGAACACACCTACACGGCTGACGCGCTGGTGGCGGCAGATGGCGTGTGGAGCAGCGTGCGCCCGCTGGTGTTTGCTGACGGTGCGCCGCGCGCTACAGGCCATGCGGCATATCGCACCTTGCTGCCGATTGCCGATGTGCCACACGCTTGGCGCAGTGGCGTGGGCGTGTGGTGGGCACGCGATGTGCATGTGGTGCATTACCCTGTGCACAGTGGACAGCAGCTAAACCTGGTGGTGCTGAGCCAAGCCAGCGCGGCACAAGCCACAGCGTCGTGGGCGCAAAGCACATCGCATGCGCAGGTGATGTCGCAGTTACCGCAGGTGTGTCCAGATTTAAAGGCGTTGCTGAACTTGGCACAAGCAAATACTCAGGGTGGTGCAGACCCGTGGAACAGCTGGCATTTGTATGACCGCCCAGCCGCACGCAGCTGGGTGCAAGGCCACGTGGCCTTGTTGGGTGATGCGGCTCACCCCATGCTGCCCTATTTGGCACAAGGCGCGGCGATGGCGCTGGAAGACGCCGCAGCGCTGGGCCACCAAGTGGCTTTAAATACTGACTGGCCCACTGCATTAAAAACCTACCAGCAGATTCGCAAAGTGCGTGCTGAGCGCGTGGTAGCCACTGCGCGGCGCAACGGCCGCATCTTTCATTTGCCCGCGCCGTGGTCTATTGCGCGTGATGCCGTGCTGGCCTATCAAGGTACTGAGGTATTGGGCATGCCTTGGTTGTATGGCGGGCCTTAAAGATCAGTGCGCAGTTTCCAAATTTCAGGAAACAGCACCACGTCTAGCATCTTGCGCAGATAGCCCACACCACCCGTGCCCCCCGTGCCGTGCTTAAAACCAATAATCCGCTCTACCGTGGTGACGTGCCTAAAGCGCCATTGGCGAAACGCGTCTTCTAGGTCAGTGAGTTCTTCGCCCAGTTGGTACAGGTCCCAGTGCTGCTTGGGGTTGCGGTACACCACGAGCCATGCAGCTTCTACAGCGTAGCTGCTGATGTAGGGCTGTGTCCAGTCGCGCTGCAGGTGGCTGGCTGGCACGGCCAAGCCGCGCCGCGCCAGCAAGCGCAGGGCTTGGTCGTACAGGCTGGGTTGCACTAAGGCCGCTTGTACCTGCGCCAACAGCTCAGGCGC
>JAYTPK010000201.1:0-3462 GCA_043747295.1 Polaromonas sp.
CGCTCTTGCTTGGCTTGCAAACCTGCCAAGGTGCGCCGCTGGCGCTGCAGGTGGTGGATGGCGCGGGTCTGCTGGCGGCCTTCATCCACCGCCAGCACCAAACAGCGGTTCATCAGCTCTTCGTCCAAATCTCGCGCTGTGGTGGTCAAGAGCAAGGCCACCGGCCCTTCAACGCGGTATTGCTGGGTGATGAGGTTGCCCGTTTGCGGGTCTTTGCCGGTGCTGGCCATGGTCAACTCGCCCTCGGATTGCAACAGCTTCAGGGCGTAACTGGCGCGGCTGGCGCCTTCTTCCTCCACAATCGCCAGCACTTTGTGTTTTAAGTTGGTCTCGCCCATGTAGAACAGGCTTTGCCCCGTCAGGGCGCTGTATTTGACTTTGTCTTCGTCAGGCACAAAGGCTAAGACTGCGTCCATCAAGGTGGTTTTACCGGCCGCTGAGGATGATTGCACCACCACGCCCAGCGGTTTGTCTAGTTTTCTGCTGATGGCGGCTAGGTAGCCCACCAGTTTGTTGCTGTCCTCGCCCACCAAACCACAGCGCCCAAAGTCCGCCAGGATGCGCGGCACCAAATCGGGCGATTGCAGCAGTTCAAGCGCTGCCGCATGTTCGGCTGCGCTCATTTGTGGTAAGACTGGAGCGCGTTCTAGGTTGTTGGTCACGGCCTCTTCTTGCAAGGCTTCTAAACGTAGGAGTACGCGGCCTAGGTCGGTTTTAATAATATCTTCGGAGATGCGCAATTCCAGCGCCGCATGAACAATGTAGCTGTGCCGCTGGCGGGCGGCGTACAAGTCCAGCGTATCGACGTAGAACGCGCCCGTCGCGTCACTGGCGCGTGTCACCAAGACGTTGACCTTGAGCAGCTCGAAGCTGAGGTTTTTTGCTAAGCCGCGTACACGATACTGCCTGTCCCCTACGGTGAAGCTCAACTCGCTGCCAGCGCTGCTGGTTTTGCTTTCAAAGTTGGTTTCAAGCAATCCAGCATCCGCCGCCTGCGGCACTGGACTGGCGGGTAGCACGGTTTCTGCGGATACAACAGCGACATCAACAGAAGCAGAAGCGGCTAAAGGTGATGGCACGGTTTTATTGACTTTAATGCTATTATTTTCATAGCTTCTTAGGCAATCAATACGCCGGCTAGTGGTCAATTCATGGGGCGATTTTTCATCCTTCCCCAACCACGCCGCCTTGCGAATCAACAAACCCAAGCTTTTAGCCGCTGGCGTGACCTTCAAGGCGTATTCATTGGCGTCCATGCCTTTGGGGAATTGGATGCGGAAACACTCAATGCCCGCTTGCATCAAGGTCTGCGCCACTTTGGCCGCGCCGCGCTCACCCGCTTCGTCTCGGTCATAGGCGATCAAGACGCGCTCAACTTGGTGCGCGGTCAGGGTTTGCAGCATTTCACTGCCAAAGCCCTCTATCCCATACGCGGCCGTCACGTTGCGGTAGCCCGTGCACCAGAAGGTTAAAGCATCGATCAAGGCTTCGCACAGGATGATCTCTTTGTGCGCCATCAAGGCTTGGATGTTGAACAGGCCTCGGCCGGATTTGGTTGGATGATCTGTTTGATGACTTTCATCCGAGCTTTCCCGCGTCGGTAAATACAAGTGTTTGGGCGTCCCCACCCGCAGGTTGTCCAAGAGTTTTCTGCCATACACCTCGCGCACGTCACCGTGTTCGTCCAGCACGGGAATGATCAAGCTGCCGTTGAAGTGTTCATGCCCACTGGCGCGGTAGATGCCTATCTTTTCTAATCGGGCGCGTATCTCTGCGCCGGCTTTGCGCTGTTTGTCTGGCAGTCGTAAACCTAAGCTTCTATCAGCCACGCCTAGTTTGAAGGTCGTCAACAGTTCTGGGTGGTTCAAACCCCGCGCCATCAGGTACGCCTGCGCCTCTGGGTGCGCCAGCAGCCGCTCGTGGTAGTACTGCACGGTTTGGTTGAGTAAAGCCTGGTCGTCTGCATCAAACACCACTGGCGCTGCCAAGCCGCGTACGCTGCTGCGTTTGGGGGTGGTGGGCTCGGGTGAGGACGCCAAAGAATCAACAGCAGCTTTAGCAGCTAAGGAATCAAGCCCTGGCAAACCTTCCCTCAGCAATTCCACCGCATGGCGAAACGAGACGCCGTTCTTTTTGATCACCCAGTCAATGGGCCCGCCCGCCGCACCGCAGCCAAAGCAGTGCCACAGGTTCTTCACAGGGGTGATGACAAGAGAAGCCGTCTCGTCCGCATGAAATGGGCATTTGCCTGCCCAGTCTTTGCCGGTCTTTTTCAGCACCACGCCTGAGCCTTCTACCAGTCGCTCAACCGAGACTTCTTGCTTCAGGCGCTCTAGCTCGGTGTCTGGAATGCGGGGCATGGGAATCCTTTCAAATCATTAACAAGTAACTGAACACCCAATACCTGAGTAACTCATGTGGGTTTGCAGATAAACGAGTATTTAAATAAATAACTTCGTTTTATTGTACGTCAATTTGAAGTATTATAGAGACTCGATCAACATCTTCTCAACAAATCGAGGTTATCTTTATGGCTGTTCAGTTTTTAAACACGCGCATTGACGCACGTATTGAGGCTTGTATTGCCATGACTATCAGCACCGTAGAACGAGATTTTTTTATCGCCATGGGCGGGCGTATCGCTGCCTTGCGCAAAGCACGCAGCATCACCCAAGTGCAGTTGGCTCAGAAGCTGGGCATTTCTCAGCAAACTTTGCAGTCTTACGAGTGCGGGCGCAGGCGTGTGCCGGTGTCTGCCATGCCCGTGGTGGCGCAGCATTTAACGGTTTCACTCGATGAGTTGTTTGATGCACCTAGCCAAGGTACAGCTAAGAGCGCCCCTGCCAAGCGCGGCCCTGCGCCGCAGTGGCAGCAGCAGTTTCAACGTATCGCTACCCTACCCCGCGCCAAGCAGCAGGTGGTGATGCAGATGCTCGATGGGGTGCTGGGGGCAGAGCCAGCACAGGCCACGCAAACCACAGCACAAAGCACAGAGGCCGCTGTATGAGCACGACTACCTCAACACCCACACCTACAGCCACCGACGTGCTGCCCGCCCTGCAAAGCATTGGTCTGGCTATCACGGTACTGCGTGAGCAACGGGTGATTTTGGATAGCGATTTGGCTGAACTGTACGGTGTGGAGACCAAGCGTTTCAATGAAGCCGTGAAACGTAATATGGAGAAATTTCCACCCGATTTGATGTTCGAGCTGACGGCTGAGGAGTTCGCCAACTTGAGGTCGCAATTTGCGACCTCAAGTTTGATAGCAAAGAAGCACGGCGGGCGGCGTTATGCACCACGTGTTTTTACCGAGCATGGTGCACTGATGGCAGCTATGGTGCTGAACAGTCCGCGTGCGGTACAGGTCTCGCTGTATGTGGTGCGCGCCTTTGTGCGTCTGCGTAATGCGGCGGTGCAGCATCAAGATTTAGCCAAGCAGCTGGTTGAACTTCAAGACAAG
>JAYTPK010000202.1:0-2280 GCA_043747295.1 Polaromonas sp.
GGCCGCAATGAGGCGCTTGACTGCACTGTTTACGCCATCTTCTGCACCCACGTTTTAAACCTGCACGCCTACACCGACGCCATGTGGACCAAGCTGGAGCAGGCCGTGCAGCCTGAGAATGGCGATTTGTTTACGCAAAAGTATGTGAACAATTCTGAAAGTGCTGTACAAGAGCGCCAAAAAACAAGCATCAACTCAATTATCCAACAGAGCGATAGGCAGGAAACGGTCAACCCCGTCCTAAATCGCCGCCCTCGTCAGTCCTTCACCCAAGCAAAACCATGGTAGCAACTGCAAAAAAACAAGACCCCCAACAAACCACCCTTGAGGCAATCAGCTATACCCCCAATGAAAACGACATCATTGACGACATTTTGCGCCGCGTCATCGCCATGGCCCCCAGCTTCAGCGCCGCACTTGCTGCGCAGGTGGAGGCTGAGGCGCGCCAACAATGGGGCGGCGACCGTCCTTATATCGGCAAGCGCTCAGGCCTAGGCACCAGCGCCCGCAACGCCGCCATCAAACGCGACTATTTGGCCGGCGAGCATTTTCATTTGATGGAGCGCAGATACGGCTTGAGGCGGTCTCGATTGAATGAAATCATCAAGTCGTAAAAACAATTATTGAAATTGGTGTTATTGTCGTAGTCTCCCCGTCAGGAATCGAACCTGAACCTACCCCTTAGGAGGGGGTTGTTTTATCCATTGAACTACAGAGAGAATGTTATGAATTATATTGCTACAAATGAATCATTAAGGATTAAGTTGGCTGTTGCGGCTGAATCACAATCATTTGAAGGAAATGATTATCTTGCAAAGATACTTGAGGCGGCTGGTGATGAGCTAGAAGAAGCAATTGGGTTGTTGGATGAATCCGGCCTTGTTCAAGCAAGACCATTTTTGAGTAGACATGTCATCGCAAAAGATGGATTGTCAGATGACGAGCGCGACCTTTTGCATCAAGCGCTTACCGGCAGCAATGGTCGTGGTGTTTACCGAAATTATCTATATTTTGATAAAGCTAATATGTATATGCCCGCAGTTGAATCTCTTTTATCAAGATGGTTCTTGATTAGAGGTCGCAAGGTTGGTGGTGGCACATATTTTCACTGCACCATCGCAGGCGCTCAAGTGATTGGTTTGAGTTTGCCGGCTGATCCCGGGGTCAACGGGCCTAGGTCTAGTGCTGAATAAATTTCATAAAGCAAATTAATACCAACTCCGTTAGGTACAACTTTTCTCAAACCGTCCACCTTTTTGCCTTAAACACCGGACACCACAGCCGCCATAGTTCACCACTATGGCTGCACCTACCCCCACCACCGAACCAAGCACGTTGATCGCTGGCGACACCGCCAAGTGGTCAAAGTCATTGCCTGACTATCTTGCCAGCGACGGCTGGGTGTTGAGCTACACCCTCATCAACGGCAGCAACAAAATCACATTTTCAGCCACCGCCAGTGGATCTGATCATTTGGTCAACGTACCCGCCGCCACAACAGCGGCATGGGCAGCGGGGCAGTATTCATGGCGCGCAAAGGTGACAAGCGCGGGCGCAGAAGTTCACACTGTGAGCGCTGGCACCATCACGATTCAACCCGCCTTCAGTACAGCCACACTGGATGGCAGAAGCCATGCCCGCAAAGCGCTGGCCAACATCGAGGCGTATTTGGAAAATGCCAATAACCTCACCGCGGCCCGTTACATGATTGCTGGCCGCGAGCTGTGGCGTATCTCCATTTCTGATCAGCTGGCGCTGCGCGACAAATACAAATCCGAAGTAGCCTGCGAAGACGCCGCCGCCAACGTGGGTTTTGGCCTGCCAGACAAACGCCGCATCATGGTGCGCTTCGGGGCCTAAGCAACCACCCAAACTATGCAAATAAAAACGATATTCCAGCGTGCAGCGCAGTGGGTAGGTAGCATCGGGGCAAGCAAACCGCAAGTTCGCCGCTTCCAAGCCGCCCGCGTGGACCGCCTCACCGCAGACTGGATGGCTACCGAAGCCAGTTTGAACAACGAGCTTCGCTCAGACCTCAACAAACTGCGCAGCCGTGGCCGTGAGTTGCTGCAAAACAACGATTACGCCGTCAAATTCGCCGGCATGGTGCGCGACAACATGGTCGGCCCCGGCGGTATTCGTTTGCAGGTTCGGGTCGAAGACTCCCCCGGCAAGCAAGACCGGCTGGCGAATGACGCCATCGAAGCCGCTTGGAAAGACTGGTCAAGCGCCTGCGACATCACGGGCCGCCAGTCTCTGCGTGATTTATGCGCCACACTG
>JAYTPK010000203.1:0-1987 GCA_043747295.1 Polaromonas sp.
GAGCTGTCCAAACGCCAGTTAAGAAGACTCAGCGACGCCAGCATTCCGCCCGCCGTACAGGCGTATGTGCAGAAGGCCCATGCTGGAGTGCAGCCCCATGCTGTGCAACAAGCCACACAAGCCACGCAGGTTCTAAGCCGGGCCGTGTCGGACGAACCCACGCGCACGTCGATGTTCGACCTACCGGTGCAAGAACCCGCGCCACCGCTGAGCTTTGCTGCATTTGACGCGCAAGGCGCAACCAGCGAGAGCCAGCCACCGCTTACGCCCACGGGCCGCGCCTTGGTGGCACTGCAAAACAAAATGCGCGAGCCGATGGTGATAAAAAATGGCATGCCACACGGCGAATCTGCAGGCAAAGTGACCTCTGGCCGCACCGGCTGGGTGATAGGCGGCATTGTGTTGGCGGTGCTGCTGGCTGGCTTGGTCGGCTGGTTTGTACTGGGCGCAGGCGATGGCGCAGACATCATCATGTTTTCGGATGTGATCAAAGTAATACCCCGTTAACACCTGGCGTGGCAAGACTTGGGTCAAACTAGGCAAGCCCATCCAATCAAAGCTGTCAGGCAAAGCCCCAAACACGCCCTAAACAAAGGATAATTAGGGTTTTTGCTAATTCAGTGCATGGCGCTGTCTGGCCCGCCATGATTACTCTTAAAAACATTACCCTGCGCCGCAGCGCCAAAGTGCTGCTGGGCGGTGCAAACTTGACCATTAACCCCGGAGAGAAGCTGGGGCTCATTGGCCGCAACGGCGCGGGCAAATCGACCCTGTTTGGCCTGCTAAACGGTACTTTGCACGAAGACGGCGGCGACTACTACATGCCTACGCAGTGGCGCATGTCCCAAGTAGAGCAGAACATGCCTGAAACCGATGAAACCGCCACCGACTACGTGCTGCGCGGCGACACGCGCCTGGCCGAGCTGCGCGAAGTACTGGTCAAAGCCGAAGCAGCCCACGCGCTAGACCCCGATGACATGGACGCAGGCATGGACATAGCCCATGCCTACACAGATCTTGCCGACGCAGGCGACCACGACGCCGTGCCGCGCGCGCAAGCCCTGATTTTGGGCCTAGGCTTTCAAACCCATGAGCTAGAGCAGCCGGTTAACAGCTTCTCGGGCGGCTGGCGCATGCGCCTGCAACTGGCGCGCGCGCTGATGTGCCCCAGCGACTTGCTGCTGCTAGACGAACCCACCAACCACTTGGACCTGGACGCACTGGTGTGGCTGGAAGCCTGGCTCAAGCGCTACGAAGGCACGATGATTGTCATCAGCCACGACCGAGAATTTCTTGACGCTGTGACGTCGACCACGGTGCATATTGAAAATTCGCAACTCAACCGCTACGGCGGCAACTACAGCGCGTTTGAAGAACTCAAGTCGCAGCAAATGATTTTGCAGCAGTCGGCTTTTAACAAGCAGCAAGACAAAATTGCGCATCTGCAAAAGTTTATCGACCGCTTCAAGGCCAAGGCCAGCAAAGCCAAGCAAGCGCAAAGCCGTGTGAAAGCGCTGGAGCGCATGGAAAAAGTAGCGCCCATGCTGGCCGATGCGGACTTTACCTTTGAATTTAAAGAACCCGCTAACTTGCCCAACCCCATGCTGGCGATCAGCGATGCCAGCTTTGGCTACCATACTGACGAAGGCATTAAAACCATTGTCAGCGGCGTGAGCAAGTCGGTGCTGGCAGGCCAGCGCATTGGTATTTTGGGGGCTAACGGGCAAGGTAAATCTACGGTGGTAAAAACGATTGCGCGCGACCTAGGCATATTGTCTGGCACCGTGACCGAAGGCAAAGGTTTGCGCATTGGCTACTTCGCGCAGCAAGAACTGGATGTACTTCGCGCGCAAGACACGCCGCTAGAACACATGATTCGCCTGGCCAAAGAACACGCTGCGGCAGGCTTTGCCGGCGAGTCGGGCAAAGAGCAAGATTTGCGCGGCTTTTTAGGCGCGTTTAACTTTGGTGGCGACATGGTCAAGCA
>JAYTPK010000204.1:0-30570 GCA_043747295.1 Polaromonas sp.
GTCGGTATTTTTCTACCGACCTGGCGATTGACCTTGGCACCGCCAATACGCTGATTTATGTACGCGACCGCGGCATTGTGCTCGACGAGCCATCGGTGGTTGCCATTCGCCATGAAGGTGGCCCGCAAGGCCGCAAGACCATCCAGGCTGTCGGCCATGAAGCCAAGGCCATGTTGGGCAAGGTGCCCGGCAACATTGAGGCGATTCGCCCGATGAAAGACGGCGTGATTGCCGACTTCACCGTGACTGAGCAAATGCTCAAGCAATTTATCAAAATGGTGCATCCGCGCGGCATTTTTAGGCCCAGCCCGCGCATCATCATTTGTGTGCCCTGCGGTTCGACCCAAGTTGAGCGCCGCGCAATTCGTGAAAGCGCCTTGGGCGCTGGTGCCTCTGAGGTGTATCTAATCGAAGAGCCCATGGCAGCGGCCATTGGTGCAGGCCTGCCCGTCAGTGAGGCCTCAGGCTCGATGGTGGTTGACATTGGTGGTGGCACCACCGAAGTGGGCGTGATCTCGCTGGGCGGCATGGTCTACAAAGGCTCTGTGCGCGTGGGCGGCGACAAGTTTGACGAAGCCATCATCAACTACATTCGCCGCAATTACGGCATGCTGATTGGCGAGCCCACGGCTGAAGCCATCAAAAAGCAAATTGGCTCGGCCTTCCCAGGCTCTGAAGTCAAAGAGATGGAAGTCAAAGGCCGCAACCTGTCTGAGGGCGTGCCACGCAGCTTTACGATTTCTAGCAACGAAATTCTAGAAGCTCTAACCGACCCGCTGAACAACATAGTGTCCGCCGTCAAAAACGCGCTAGAGCAAACCCCACCCGAACTGGGCGCCGACATTGCCGAGCGCGGCATGATGCTGACCGGCGGCGGCGCGCTATTGCGAGACCTGGACCGCTTGCTGGCTGAAGAAACTGGCTTACCCGTGCTGGTAGCCGAAGACCCGCTGACCTGCGTGGTGCGCGGCTGCGGTATTGCGCTGGAGCGCATGGAGCGCTTGGGCTCGATCTTCACATCGGAATAACCTAGTCGCTAGGAGCCACTGTGCCTTTAGGCACCCTCGACCGCTCACCCCCGCCCTTTTTTAAACAAGGGACTTCTGCGCTTTCTAAGCTGATGATCTTCAGCGCACTGGCGCTGTTTTTGATGGTGGCCGACACACGATTTAAGATCGTTCATCCCGCTAGATTTGCTATTGCTGGCTTGTTGTACCCATTGCAATGGGTTGCCATGCAGCCAGCCTTGCTGGCGCAGCAAGTGGGCACTTATTTTGGGTCGCTACAGGGCGCACAAAGCTCTGAAGAAGAAGCACGTAAAAAGCTGGCGTTGCAAGCGCAGCGGGCCGCTCAGGTAGAGCAACTGTCGCTGGAGAACGCTCGCTTGCGCAAACTCATGCTACTGCGCGAGCAAACCAGCACACCCACCCGCGCAGCCGAGGTTTTGTACGACACGGCAGACCCCTTTTCAAGGCGCATTGTGGTGGACAAGGGTTTGGCCCAAGGTGTGAAAGCCGGCTCTCCGGTGATAGACGAATCGGGTGTACTAGGCCAAGTGACGCGCGTGTACCCCATGATGAGTGAAGTGACCTTGGTGATTGACCGCGACCAAGCCATCCCCGTGCTGAACACCCGCACCGGCGCACGCAGCGTCGCCTACGGTGACCCAGGCACCCAAGGCGGCAGCTTAGAGCTGCGCTTTATGGCGGGCAACGCCGATGTACAGCAAGGTGATGTGCTGGCCACCAGTGGTGTCGATGGTGTGTACCCAGCAGGTTTGTCAGTGGCGCGTATTGAGAAAATTGAACGCCGCGCTGACTCTGGATTTGCACGCATCTACTGCCAACCCATAGCGCAAATTCACAGTACCAAACATGTATTGATCCTAGACCCCGTACAAGCCAATATTCCTGACAGGCCCAAACCAGACCCCGTAGTCGCACCTAAGAAAAGGGCGCTGAAGTGATCATGCGTTCAGGCCAACAATTGCTGTTACCAGCCAAGCCTTTATTTATTTGGGCGAGCTTGTTGGTGGCTTTACTGCTCAATTTTGTCATCAGCACCTCTGTAGGGCGCGAGGTGTGGGTGCCCGATATAGTGGCTTTGGTGCTGGTGTTTTGGGTGGTGCACCAACCACGGCGCATCGGTATTGGTGTGGCATTTATCTTTGGCCTGTTTATGGACGTGCAACAAAGCGCCTTGCTAGGCCAGCATGCTTTGAGCTATACCGTGATGTGCTTTGGTGCTGTGGCCATGCACCGCAGGCTACTGTGGTTTAGCGTGCCTTCACAGGCCGTACAGGTGCTGCCTTTATTTATGACTGCCCATGCACTGCAAATCCTGGTGCGGTTATTAAGCGGCGCTGCCATGCCTGGCATGGGGATATTGCTAGCGCCCCTGCTAGAGGCTTTTTTGTGGCCTATAGTGTCAATACTTCTGCTAGCGCCGCAGCGCCGCGCACCCGACCCCGATGCCAACCGGCCACTATGATGACAGAGCTACGCAATGTTGAAGCTGAGCTAGTACGCTTTCGCCGCCGCGTGCTGGTGGCCAGCGTAGCGGTGTTGCTTGCCTTCAGTGTGTTGACAGCACGCTTGGTATGGCTTCAAGTAGTGCGCCACGAAGACCTGGCTGAACAAGCCGAAAGCAACCGCACGGCGGTGGTACCCATCGTGCCCAACCGGGGCCTGATTTTGGACCGCAATGGCATGATATTAGCCACCAACTACTCCGCCTACACCCTGGAAATTACGCCCTCCAAAGCAGGCGACCTCGAAGACACGATAGATCAGCTCAACGCGATTGTCGAGATCACCCCGCGTGACCGCAAACGCTTTAAAAAGCTCATGGATGAATCCAAGAACTTTGAGTCCTTGCCCATCCGCACGCGGTTAACTGACGAGGAAGTGGCCAAGTTTGCAGCGCAGCGTTTTCGTTTCAATGGCGTAGATATCAAAGCGCGCTTATTTCGCAACTATCCCTATGGCGAGCTGGCCAGCCATGTCGTGGGATACATCGGACGCATCAATCAACGCGAAAAAGAGGCTATTGAAGACTGGCCTGATGAGCAACAAGTCAACTACAAAGGCACCGACTACATCGGCAAGCTGGGTGTGGAGCAAAGCTTTGAACGCGAGCTGCATGGCCTGACCGGGGTCGAAGAAATGGAAACCTCCGCAGGCGGGCGCGCTGTGCGCAAGCTGGCCAGCACCCCTGCGTCTCCGGGCAACACCATCCAGCTGTCAATTGACATCAAGCTGCAATATCTTGTGGAGGAGATGTTTGGTGACCGACGCGGTGCACTGGTGGCGATTGACCCGCGCAATGGCGAGGTACTGGCCTTTGTGAGCAAACCGACCTTTGATCCCAATTTATTTGTCGAAGGTATCGACAACGAAAACTGGGCCTTGCTTAACGAATCAATTGAGAAGCCGCTGCTGAACCGCGCCTTGCGCGGCACCTATCCACCCGGCTCTACCTATAAGCCTTTTATGGCCATGGCTGCGCTAGAAAATGGCAAGCGTACACCCGGCACAGTGATCAACGATGCGGGTTCATGGACTTTTGCAGGCCACACTTTCCGCAGCCACGGTGATGGTGGATTAGGTGCAGTCGATATGTACCGCAGCATTGTCAAATCAAGCAACGTCTACTATTACTCTTTGGCTAACGAGCTGGGCGTGGACGCAATGCACGACTTCATGAAGCCACTGGGGTTTGGTCAGCTCACAGGTATTGATATCAATGGCGAAGTGCGCGGTACTTTGCCCAGTACCGACTGGAAACGCACATACTATAAAAAACCTGAGCAAAAAAAATGGTACGCTGGCGAGACGATATCGCTGGGTATTGGCCAAGGCTACAACGCATTTACCATGCTGCAGTTAGCTCAGGCCACTGCTATTTTGGCCAATGCAGGCATTAAACATAAGCCGCGTTTAGTGATAGCCACCCAGGATTCTCTGCTGCGCGAACGCAACCCCGTGCCCCCTGAGGTGCCGCAAGACCTAGGCTACAAGCGCGAGAATGTGGCCGCCGTACACCGCGCTTTGGTAGGCGTGACCACTGAGGGCACTTCGGCACGCGTCTTTGCTGGGGCAGGCTACACCAGCGGCGGAAAAACCGGCACCGCCCAAGCCGTGGGTATTGGCCAAAAGGACAAATACGATGCCCGCAGGCTGGAAGAACACCAGCGCGACCATGCCCTGTACATGGCCTTTGCACCTGCACAAGCACCGCAAATTGCGATTGCCGTGATTGTAGAAAATGCAGGCTTTGGTGCCGAACATGCAGCGCCCATTGCCAGGCGCGCATTTGACTACTGGTTATTAGACCAATACCCCAGCGAGCAAGATATGGCGGCCGTGCAAGTGGGCAAAGCTGCTGCCCCAATTGGTAAACCGCGCATAGGTAAAGAGATGGTTTGGCCGTTTGTCACAGTGGGTGCATCCACAGCCACTTGGTCGACTACGCCCTCAGTGGTGGCGTCAACCAGCACAGCACCAGCATTTTTATCCTCAACTATGGCGACAAGCCCTAAGTCATCAGCAAAAATTGTGCGTTGATGTCATGGACTAAAGGCACAACAAAAACGCACAACAAAAAGGCCAGCCGGTTAGGCTGGCCTTTAAGGGATGGGCTACACAGGCGGATGGCTGCGTGTCATCTAATTGTCTCCTCAAGCCCTCGTGTTCGGCATGCCGAACTCAAGTGATTGGAATATAGGTTGATGCACTTGGGTTGGGCATCCGGATTTTCCCTTTGGGGACAACCCTTGAAACCTTGGTTTACAGGCAAAGCGCACGCCCAGCCTGCCCGCTTAGTCACCCCGCACAATCCAGCGCGCCGCCTTTTCAGCCATCATTAAGGTAGGGCTGTTGGTATTGCCGCTGGTGATGAGTGGCATGACGCTGGCGTCGACCACGCGCAGGCCTTTGATCAAGCCGCCGCGCCCGTCACGCACACGCAGGTGTGAGTCGACTACGGCCATTGGGTCGTTAGCCGTGCCCATTTTCGCAGTGCCTACTGGGTGGAAAATCGTGGTGGCAATATCACCTGCCAGCTTGGCTAAATCTTCGTCGCTTTCAAACTGCACACCGGGTTTGTATTCCTGCGGTTGGAATTTAGCCAGCGCGCTTTGACTGACAATCTTGCGCGTTACGCGCAGGCTGTCGGCGGCTACTTTGCGGTCTTCTGCAGTGCTTAAGTAATTAGGCGCAATCGCAGGTGCATCTTCAAACTTATTTGACTTGATGTTGACTGTGCCTCGACTGGTCGGGTTCAAATTGCACACGCTGGCCGTAAACGCTGGAAATTTGTGCAGGGGCTGGCCAAATGCGTCCAAGCTGAGCGGTTGCACATGGTATTCAATGTTGGGATATGGCTGGTCGGGGCTGCTGCGCGTGAAGGCACCCAATTGGCTTGGGGCCATGCTCATCGGGCCAGTTTGTTTGAAAGCAAATTCCCAACCAATTTTGGCTTTGCCCCACCATGAGTTGGCCAGCGTATTGAGGGTTTTTACGCCTTGCACTTTATACACTGCGCGGATTTGCAAATGGTCTTGCAGGTTAGCGCCCACGCCAGGCGCGTCTACCACCACGGGCACGCCGCGCTCTTGCAGCAGGGCGGCAGGGCCGATGCCTGAGAGCTGCAAAATTTGCGGGCTGCCAATACTGCCAGCGCTCAAAATTATTTCACTGTGGGCCATCGCTGTCACCATCTCGTGGCCGTCCCACACCTGCACGCCCGTGCAGCGTTGGCTGCCGTCCTCGGCTTTTTCAATGATCAAGCGTGATACATGCGCTGAGTTCCACAGCTCAAAGTTAGGCCGCCCGTAGCACTGGGGCCGCAAGAATGCTTTGGCTGTGTTCCATCTGAAACCATTTTTTTGGTTAACTTCAAAATAGCCTACGCCTTCGTTGTTGCCACGGTTAAAGTCTGCGGTGGCAGGTATGCCCGCCTGCGTAGCGGCTTGGGCAAAGGCATCCAAGATATCCCATTGCAGGCGCTGTTTATCAACCCGCCATTCGCCGCCAATACCGCGGTCTACCAAGCCTTTGCTGCTAGCTTGCTCTTTACGGGTGTTTTGGGCATGAAAACGCTTGTAGTCCAAGTCTTTATTGCTTAGTTCGCTATTAAATAAATAGTGATCTTCATGCGCCATAAAGTCGGGCAGGCAGTTATCCCAAGTCCAGGCGTCGTCCCCGGTGATCTGCGCCCACTGGTTGTAGTCGCGCGCTTGGCCGCGCATGTAGATCATGCCGTTGATACTGCTGCAGCCGCCCAGCACTTTGCCGCGCGGATACATCAGCGAGCGACCGTTGAGGCCTTTGTCGGCCTCGGTTTTGTACAGCCAGTCGGTGCGTGGGTTACCGATGCAATACAGATAACCCACCGGAATATGAATCCAGTGGTAATCGTCTTTGCGGCCTGCCTCAATTAACAGCACACGTTTGTTTTTATCTTGGCTTAAGCGGTTGGCTAGCAAACAGCCTGCGGTGCCGCCGCCGATGATGATGTAGTCGAAAGTGGGGTTAGACATGTTTGGATTCTCTGAAATTCACTGTACAGGCAGGCTTGAGTCTACTGACGACCGCGCTTGCATTTAAAAGGCCGGAGAGGAAACATCAGCCCTGTGCCCGCCGTAGCGTTTGGCGGGTACAGCTGCGCGGCTGTCCCCCGCCCTTCGGGCTCCTCCTTTATGCCGCTGCGCTGTACCCACCAAACGCCACGGCTGTGAATAGCTGGTGTGTGAGGCCATTGCACCTGCGTCCATTTGCAGTCTGCGGTGAAATGACTTCATTGCCAGCTGGAACCCTTCCCACGCTGGCAAGAGCGGGTCGGTGGTGCACTCAGCGAAGCGGCATAATGGAGGAGTCGCTGGCCCTAGGCCAGCACGGGGGACAGCCGCGTAGCTGAGTGCACCGCCGACCTGCGAGCGTACATTGCTATACATTAAAAGCGTGGGGGCCATACGACGCAGCGCAGGGCCGCCCCAAGCAAGGAGCGCCCCCTCGGGGGGCAGCGCAGCACACGCAGTGGCAAGCGTGGGGGCCATTCACTTGCTAGTTGGCATCGCAAACTCAGCCCCCTTACCAATGCTCTCGGGCCAGCGCTGCATGATGGATTTTTGCTTGGTATAAAAGCGCACACCTTCTTCACCGTAGGCGTGCATGTCGCCAAACAGGCTTTTCTTCCAGCCACCAAAACCGTGCCAAGCCATCGGCACGGGGATGGGCACGTTAATGCCCACCATACCCACCTGAATGCGGCGGCTAAATTCGCGTGCCACATTTCCATCGCGCGTGAAGCAGGCCACGCCATTGCCAAACTCGTGGGCGTTGATCAGCTCAATGGCTGCGGCCAGGTCTTTTACGCGCACGCAGGCCAGCACGGGGCCAAAAATTTCTTCTTTGTAGATGCGCATGTCGGGCGTGACGTTGTCAAACAGTGTGCCGCCCATCCAATAGCCCGCTTCGCAACCGGCTTCTTTTTGCACAAAGCGGCGGCCATCCACCAACATGTCGGCGCCCTGCGCCTCGCCCACGGCAATGTAGCCGGTGATGCGGTCAAACGCGGCCTTGGTCACAATCGGGCCCATCTCGGCATCTAGGTGCGTGCCGTTTTTTACCTTGAGTGCTTTGGTGCGCTCAATCAACTTGGGCATGATTTTGTCAGCCGTGTCGCCCACCAGCACCGCCACGCTGATGGCCATGCAACGCTCGCCGGCCGAGCCGTAGGCCGCGCCAATCAGCGCGTCCACCGATTGCTCAAGATCGGCATCGGGCATCACCACCATGTGGTTTTTGGCACCGCCCAGCGCTTGCACACGTTTGCCGTGGTGCGCGCCAGTTTCGTAAATATAGTTGGCGATCGGTGTTGATCCTACAAAGCTAATGGCTTTGACATCAGGGTGCACCAGCAGCGCATCCACCGCTTCTTTATCGCCCTGCACCACGTTAAACACGCCATCGGGCAAACCCGCTTTTTTCAGCAGCTCGGCCATGAACAATGCGGGCGATGGGTCAATCGGGCTGGGCTTCAGAATAAATGTGTTGCCCGCTGCGATAGCCACCGGAAACATCCACATCGGCACCATGACTGGGAAGTTAAACGGCGTAACGCCTGCCACCACGCCCAGCGGCTGGCGCATGGTCCAGTTGTCGATACCCGTGCTGACCTGCTCGGTGTAGTCGCCCTTGAGCAACTGCGGTATGCCAGTGGCAAATTCCACAATGTCGATGCCGCGTGTGACCTCGCCCTGCGCGTCGGTAAACACCTTGCCGTGCTCAGCGGTGATCATGCGGGCCAGGTCGTCTTTGTGCAAATTGAGCAGCTCTAAAAACTTGAACATCACCCGTGCGCGTTTGAGCGGTGGCGCATCAGCCCAGGCAGGAAAGGCGGCCTGCGCTGCGGCTACGGCGGCGTCTACATCAACGCTTGAGGCCAATGCTACGCGGCCCGTGACGGCGCCCGTGGCGGGGTTGGTCACCGGCTGGTGTCTGCCTGCTGCACCAGCCGCGCTGGCGGCTATGTGGCCGTTGATGAAATGGTCGATATTTGCAATACTCATGTCTTATCCTTATACGATGCCTGTATTTTCGATGCAATTTAGGCAAAAATCCAATGAAATTGCCAAACTATTGATATAAGCAATATTTATAGAAAAACGCAAACTATCCGCCTGTGGACCATTACGACATTGCCGGCCTGAAAGCCTTTTGCGCCGTAGCGCGCGAGGGCAGCGTATCACGCGCCGCGCAGCGCTTGCACCTGACGCAGCCTGCGGTCAGCCTGCAAATCAAGGCATTGCAAGAGCGCAGCAAACTGCAGCTGTTCACCCGCACCCCCAAGGGCTTGGCGCTCACACGCGATGGCGCTGCCCTGCTACCGCAGGCCGACAAAGTGCTGGCTGCGCTGCAAGACTTTGGCCAATCGGCCCGCAGCCTGCACAGTACGCTGCGCGGCACCCTGCGCGTGGGCACGATTCTTGACCCCGAGTTCACGCGATTGGGTGAATTTTTAAAGCACTTGGTCGAATCAGCCCCGCAGGTAGACACCGAGCTGCGCCAAGCCATCAGCGGCCAAGTGCTGCACCAGCTAGCCCACGGCGACCTGGACGTAGGCTTTTATTTGGCCGCCACTGACGAACTGCGCCCACGCACCCCAAATTTGTCAGGTGGGGCATCAGAAAGCACTAATTACCAAGCAAATAGCCTTGTAGTCCAAGTATTTATTGCTCAAGCAGCTATTGAATTAATAGCAATACCACTCACCCAGTTTACCTACCGCGTACTAGCCCCTGCAGGCTGGGGACCCCAAGTGCAAGGCCGCGACTGGCGCGCGCTGGCTGCGCTGCCGTGGATCACTACCCCACCCGCGTCAGCCCACCACCGGCTGCTAGCCCAGGTGCTGGGGCCGCTGGGCGTGGCACCCAAACGCGCCGCCCTGGTCGACCAAGAGGCCTCCATGCTAGACCTAGTGCGCTCAGGTGTGGGGCTGAGTTTGGTGCGCGACTCGATTGCCATGCACGAGGCGCAAACCCGTGGTTTGGTGATTGCCGACAAAGTCTCGCTGGGCTGCACGCTGTGCTTTGTCTACCCGGCCGCACCATCCCATGAATTAGTGATTGGCGCGGCGCTGCGGGCGCTGGATAATGTGTGGGGATCACCCTAATTCAACCAATTGCCATTGGATCGTTATTGAATCGTTATTGAATCGTTATTGAATCGTCATGATATTGCCATGAAAAATCTTGCCGCTGTATTTTTGTGGGCGCTGTGTGCCGCCCTCAGCCTGGGTGGCTTGCCTGCCCGCGCGCAGGACGAAGACATTGCCGTCAATGTGCGCAGGCTGTCGCCCGCACAAGAGCAGCAGCAGCGCGACATCTTGGCGCAGCCTGTGCCTGCTGAGGCTAAGCCTGCAGATTTGGTTAAGCACTTTGCTGCAAAGGACTCTGCAGCCGTGGTGCTAGCAGACCCTGTGCAGCGCGAAGCGGTAATGCGCGATGCGGTGCGTTGGGTGCCGGGCAACGCGTCATTCATCAACAATCTGGCCGGTTTATTGATGGGCCGAGGTCAGTTTGCAGAAGGTAAGGCATTGCGCGAGCAGGCACTGGCAGCAGAGACTAACCCTTTCAGGCAAGCGCAGTTGATGGCGATTTATGCGCACGATCCTTATGTGCAATACAAGAACGCCGAGACGCTCAAGGCGGTGGAGGCAGCAAACGCCCGCATTACCGAATTAACCCCCACCGCCAAACAAAACTGGCAAAAACTGCTGTTGCACCGCGCCGCTACGCGTGCAGCCTACGTGCTGTCATTGGTGAACTACCGGCTGGGCAAATATGCACCAGCCAGCGCAGCGGCCGAAGTAGCCGAGCTAGAGGCTCGCAAGGCGCTGACGGTGGTGGGTAAAGAGACCACGGCGTTGACCGTGCAGTTTATTCATAACGAAATCGCGCAGGCTATTGCCAGAAAAATATCGGTGTACAGGCAAATGGGGCGCTTTGATGATGCAGAAAAAAGCCTAGCCGAGTACCTGCGCTTGGCCAAAGAGGTGCAGCTGCCTGCCAATTATTTGTCTGGCATCTATGCCTCAGCGGGTAATTTGCGCTTTGCCCAGCGAGAGTTTGTATTGGCTGAAAAGCTAGCCCGCCAAGCCGATGCCGTGCTGGACAAGCAAGGCCAAGAGCCTTTGACTGCAGACCGTGTGGACAGAGCCGCTAATATCTTCATGGCCTTGGCGGGCCAAAAAAAATGGGTTGAGGCTTTGCAAGTCATCGAGACGCTCGACAGCTTAGCCGGTACTGATGCCAAGCTCAAAGCACGGGTACTGCATCGCGCCTTGCGCGCCACGGTGTATTTTGGCAACGGGCGCTTTGCCCAAGCGGCCCCTTTGTTTGAGCGCACTGCGCAGCTAAACCGTGCCACGTTTGGGGACGACCACTTTTTTGTAGCGCAATACGCAGGCATGCAAGGCGCGTCGCTGTGGCGCATGGGCACGGCCCAAAGCAAAGCCCGGGCCGTACCGCTGCTGAAAGCCGCAGTGCGCGACTATATGGCCCCCAGCAACGCCGACTACATGGAGAGTAACGGCATCCGCAAAGAACTGCGCGACTATATTTTTGCCGCCTACCTTGATGCTGTCACCAGCACACCTGGCGAAGACCCCGCCCAAGCCATGGGCCCTGCCGACTGGGTGCGCACCAGCAGCGTGCAAGACGCATTGGCCGACGCAGCAGTACGCGCAGCCGCCAGCACGCCAGCGTTAACGGCCATCGTGCGCCAAGAGCAAGACGCTAAAAACGAAATGAATGGCTTGCGCCGCTATTTGTCGGGTGAAGCGGGCGATGCCCAGTCAACATTGCCTGAGATTGCAAAGCAGATGCGAGACCGTATTGCCGAACTACAAACGTTGCGCAGCCGCTTGCAAAATGACATCAAGGCCCAGTTTCCTGACTACGAGCGCCTGGTGCGTCCTACGCCTGCTAACGTGCAAAGCATTGCCGGGCAGTTAACGGCTGACCAAGCCTTGGTGCTGCTGCTGCCCACGCAGGACGCGGTCTATGTGTGGGCCGTGGCCAGTGACCGGCCCGCCCAGTTTGCCCGCGCAGCCCTAGGCCAAGGGCAGTTAGCGCAAACCGTGGCTGCCCTGCGCGCGCAATTAGACTTTAACCAAATGCCCCGTGGCCGCCCTGGCCGCTATGACAGCGAAAGCGCATTTGCACTGTACGACAAACTGCTGGCACCAGTGGCTGCGGTATTTAAGAACAAACCTCAGTTAATCGTAGCCGCAGGTGGGGCGCTAAGCCAGTTGCCCTTTGCTGTGCTGCACACCGCCCCTGGCGGTGGCAACGATGCTAAAGCGCCTTGGCTAATTGCGCAAACCGCCATCGCGCAGGTGCCCAGCCTGTCAGCTTGGATGGCTATCAAAACCATCGCCAAAGCGCGCTCTGCCAGCGAGGCGTTTGTGGGCTGGGGCGACCCTACATTTGACTTGCAAGCCACCGCCAAGCCTGCAGCGCAAGGTAACGTTGCACGCAGCTTGTCTTTGCAGCGCAACAACTCGGTACTGGACATGGACACTACCGACACTAAAGCCGCATTGCCTGCTGCGCTGCGCTACGGCGACATGACGGCACTGCCTGACACACGCGACGAACTGCTGGCGATTGCCAAAATCTTGTCGGCGGACGCGCAGCGCGACGTGATCGTGGGCGCGCGCGCCACCCGCGAGAGCGTGCTGACTGCCAGCCTGAATGGTTTGCTGGCACGCAAGCGCGTAGTGGCGTTTGCCACCCACGGCCTGATGGCAGGCGACTTGCCCAACTTGACGCAGCCTGCGCTGGCACTGGCCCTGTCGCCGTCCCACGCCAGCGCAGACCCATTGGCGCCTTTGCTGACACTGGAAGACGTGCTGACCTTAAAGCTCAACGCTGACTGGGTGGTGCTGTCAGCGTGCAACACCGCAGCCGCAGACGGTAGAGCTGAAGAAGCCTTAAGTGGCCTGGCGCGCGGATTTTTCTATGCAGGCAGCCGCAGCCTGCTGGTCACCCATTGGGCGGTAGAAAGCGAATCGGCCACGGCGCTGACCACCGCCACCTTTGACCACTACACCAAAAACCCGCAAGCCCCCAAGGCCGAGAGCCTGCGCCAAGCCATGCTCAAAGTGATGGCCCTGCCCAAATACAGCCACCCTGCGTTTTGGGCGCCTTATGCATTAGTGGGTGATGGTGGGCGGTAATTTATATTAATGTGCACCCAAGCGCACTGCACGGTATCCAGGTTGCAAATTCTCGGCACTTTTACCAATAAAAACCTGTTGTGGTCCAAGTATTTATTGCTTGGACAGCTATGTTTTTAATAGTATTATGCTGATCTGATTGAGGTCATCATTCATTCCTCAACAGGGTTATGCAGTGAGTTATATCGTTTGCCATGTGGCTGCCCACCATGATTTTGGGCACAAGGAGATTGCTATGCAAAATGCTGATCAACAAAGCGCTGGTGGATTGGTACGCTGGTCTTGGGCCATTGTCTTAGCAGTGGCGCTAGGTGTAGCAGGCTGCGGTGGCCAAGGCCATGACAGCGGCACTGCCGCGCTGCAAACTGCTGGCCCCGTGCTAAGCGGTAAGGGCGCGCCACTGGCCTATATCGGCTCGGATGGCGATTACTTTCTAGACTCTGCCACTGGCCGTTTGTATGGCCCCAAGGCCGTTGGCGTATGGCCTGCAGCTAGCTTGGCATTAGGTGGCCCCACTGGCGCGCCTGCTGCGGCCTCAGGCTTGCTCAGCGGCAACGCAGCACCCGCCAATGCCATCGGCCAAGACGGCGACTTCTACATTGACACTGCAGGGCGCACTATTTACGGCCCGAAAGCAGGCGGTGCATGGCCTGCAAGCGGCGTCGCACTGGTAGGGCCGATAGGGCCCGCGGGTGTTGCAGGTGCGGCAGGTGCGGCGGGCAGTACCGGTGCTACTGGTGCTACTGGCACGACTGGGCTAACTGGTGCTACAGGTACTGTTGGTGCGACAGGTCCAGCGGGTGCTACCGGGCCAACTGGTGCCACTGGAACAACGGGCGCAACTGGACTGCCCGGAGCCACAGGTACCGCTGGAAGCACTGGGGCAACAGGTGCTACTGGTACTACTGGCGCCACCGGGGCAACAGGCCCAGCGGGAGTTGCTGGTGCTAGCTTACTGAGTGGCGCAGCTACCCCTAGCAACGCCGTGGGAGCCGATGGTGATTTTTTCATCGACACCAACAACAACATTTTGCTAGGCCCTAAAACTGGCGGCGCATGGCCCTCCGCTGGCGTGTCGTTGGTAGGCCCGACTGGTGCCACTGGTGCTACTGGTGCTACTGGTGCTACCGGAGCCCCAGGTGCTGTCGGCGCAACAGGCGTTACCGGTGCCACAGGCACGGCGGGCGCTGCAGGACCTGCGGGGGCAAATGGAGCAACAGGAGCCACTGGCGCTGCAGGAGCCACGGGCGCTGCGGGGTCAGCGGGCAGCAATGTTTTGACTGGCGCAGGCGCGCCTGGCGGCGGCACAGGTCAGATCGGTGACTTGTACTTTGACACGGCCAGCAGCACATTGTTTGGCCCGAAAACTGCGGCTGGGTGGCCCAGCGCAGGCGTGTCGCTGCTCGGGGCCACAGGCGCAACAGGCCCCACTGGGCCAGCAGGGCCTACAGGCCCGGGCGGTGCCACGGGGTCGATTGGCCCCATCGGCCCGATTGGTCCATCCGGTCCTAGCGGGGCTACAGGAACGACGGGTACCAGCGGCAGCACGATTTTGAGCGGGACAACCAATCCCACATCAAGCGTTGGTGTAGACGGTGACTTTTATCTCAACACCGCCACCAGCACTTTGTTTGGCCCCAAAGCCGCTGGCGCATGGCCTGCGGGGGTGCCATTGGCTGCTAGCGGTGGTGGCGTGGAAGAGCGCGCTTGTGTAGCACCGGGGGTTAATAATGTCACGATAACGTCGACAGGTACGCGCTTTATTTTTTGCAACTTGAGTGGCGGTACCCCCGGTTCAAGTGCACCCAATCTCACTACCGTGAATTTTGTTTTGCCCTCTGCGGCATCCTATCCGGCGGGCAGCATAGTTACTTTTGAGTTGGTAGGTGGTACAGGCGCTGGCTTACTGGCGAACAACTTTACGTTTACCTCTGCGTTGTCCACCTACCACTCCAACGGTACTGGCGCTACGGGCGTATCAGTCAACACGCCTTATGCGCCCACCCCTGGCTTAACAAATCCTAGCAACAACTCATTTCGCATCGTCTCCGACGGCGTTTCCAAGTGGAATCGCGTTCTGTAAGCCTTTTTAAACCTTTTACCCATCAAATCAGCATGTAGTCCAAGTATTTATTGCTCAGGCAGCTATTAATTGCATAGCGGTTAATATTCGCCTATGGATTCACCAATACCTAGCTTACCCAGCTTACCCAGCCTACAAAGCCGCAGCACCCGTGCGGGCTTAGAGTGGGCGGCGCTGGGCAGTTGGACGGCAGCGCAGATGACGGACAGGGTGAACGCCCGCGCCCTGCAAGCCAGCTTAGCCGCCAGTGGCAAGGCAGATGCCGCTTGGGACCTGCGCGGCGTGCTCCAGCTAGACCATATTGGCGCGCAGCTGCTGTGGCGGCACTGGGGCGGCGCGTGGCCTGCACAGCTGCACATCACGCCTGCGCAGCGCGCGGTGCTGGAGCATGTGGCGCGCTTTACGATTGCCGCGCCAGTGCACGCTGCGCCCACACTCAAACAGCGCTATTTGGCACTGGGCGATGGCGTGCTCAGTTTACTGTCGCACAGCAAAGCTTTTGTGCAGCTGATCGGCCAGCTTTTTATAGACCTGCTTGGCCTGATTAAAAGCCCCCGCCAAGCTCCGTGGCGCGACATCTCTGGCCACCTCTACCAGTTTGGCGCCACCGCACTGCCCATTACCGCGCTGGTTGGCTTTTTGATTGGCGTGGTGCTGGCGTACTTAAGCGCGCAGCAGTTAAAACAGTTTGGTGCGGACTCGTTTATTGTTGATTTGCTGGGCGTGTCGCTGATTCGAGAACTTGGCCCCATGCTGGCCGCTATTTTGATTGCAGGCCGCTCGGGCTCGGCCATCACGGCGCAAATAGGCGTGATGCGCGTGACCGAAGAGCTGGACGCCATGCGCGTGATGGGCATCGCGCACGGCTACCGTTTGGTCATGCCGCGCGCGCTGGCACTGGCGCTGGCCATGCCGCTGATCAGCGTATGGACCACGCTGGCCGCGCTGCTGGGCGGCATGTTGGCCGCCGATATTGCACTGGGCATCACGCCGCGCTTTTTTATCAACGCGCTGCCTGCTGCGGTGCAGTTGGCTAACTTGGGGCTGGCGGTCGGTAAAACGGTGGTGTTTGGCATTTTGATTGCCTTGGTAGGCTGCCACTTTGGCCTGCGGGTCAAGCCCAACACCGAAAGCCTGGGCCAAGGCACCACGGCGTCGGTGGTCACGTCCATCACGCTGGTGATTTTGGTAGACGCAGTGTTTGCCATTGTGTTTAAGGATGTCGGCGTATGACACTGAGCGCTACACCGCCCACCCCAGGCATGAACCACATCAATGCCGAGCCGCCGGTGGTGCAGATTAGCAAGCTGTGGACCGTGTTCACCAACTCCGGTGTGGAGTTTGTCATCCACAAAGACCTTGACCTGACCATCCAGCGCAGCGAGGTGATCTCGCTGGTGGGCGGCTCGGGCACAGGCAAAACCACGGTGCTGCGCCAAATTTTGGGGCTAGAAACGCCCACTCGCGGGCACATCAGCATCTCGGGCGAGCCGGTGGGCGCGCTGAGCGCGCGCGGTGCGGCCAGCAAGGTGGGCATGCTGTTTCAGCACGGTGCTTTGTTCTCAGCTTTTAGCGTGCTGGACAACATAGCCTTTGCGCTGCGCGAGCTGGGCACGCTGCCTGATGACGTGATCTACGATGCAGCCATGGTCAAGCTGCAAATGGTAGGGCTAGAGGCCAAGCACGCCAGCAAAATGCCCGCTGATTTATCCGGCGGCATGGTCAAGCGGGTGGCGCTGGCCCGTGCACTCATCATGGACCCACCGCTACTGCTACTAGACGAGCCTACTGCTGGGCTTGACCCCGACAGCGCTGACGGTTTTTGCGCCTTGCTGCGCAGCCTGCACCAAGAGCTGGGCTTAACGGTGGTGATGGTGACGCACGACCTAGACACTTTGTTTGAGCTGTCCACCCGCGTGGCGGTGCTGGCCGATCAAAAAGTCATCACCACTGGCACAGCGCAGGAGGTCATGGCGTTTAAGCACCCTTTTATTCAACACTTTTTCTTGGGCGCACGTGGCCAGCGCGCCAGCATGTTGTTACATCAGCGCGATGCGGCCGCTGATGCCCCACCGCATGCATCGCCCAGCACACCCGTGCACAATCTACCCATAGATTCAGCAGCGCAGAGCGTAGCTGATGAGGCGCTCCATTCTGCGCCAAGGAGAACCACTGATGGAAAATAAATCCCACGCCCTCGCAGCGGGTGCCTTTGTGCTGTGTGTCACCGCGCTGCTCTTGGCCTTGGCCAGCTGGCTGGCGCGCGACACCAAGCTGCGCGACATTTACGAGCTGAGCACCCGCGAATCGATCACCGGCCTGTCGCCCCAGGCGGCGGTGCGCTATCGCGGCATCCCTGTAGGTAAAGTAGAGGCGATTACGTTTGACACCCAGGTTAAAGGCAATGTGTTGGTGCGCCTGGCCATTGACAGCAACGCCCCGCTGACTAAAGACACCTACGCCACCTTGGGCTTTCAGGGCGTGACGGGCTTAGCCTATGTGCAGCTAGATGAAGATGGCGACTCTAAAGAGCCACTGCTGACCAGCAGCCCGCAGCCCGCGCGCATACCGCTGCGACCCAGTTTGTTTTCTAGCCTGTCCGACCAAGGCACCAAGCTGTTGATGCAAGTAGAAGACACCTCCAAGTTAGTTAACGAGTTTCTGTCCAAAGACAACCAAAAGGTCGTCATCGGTGCCGTGCAAAGCCTCAGCGACAGTGCGGCCAAAGTGGGTGCGATGTCCCAGCGCATGCAATCCATTGTGGACGCACAGCTTGGCCCGCAGCGCACCGATATTCCGGCGCTCGTGAAAGACACCCGGGGCACCATGGCCGCGCTGCAAACCACCGCTGGCGAGCTGAATAAAACTGCGCAAGAATTTAGCAAAACCGCCCAAGAAACCACCCGCGCTGTGAGCGCCACCTCAGGGGCTTTTAACAGCCTGAGCACCAGGGTGATGGAAAAAGGCGGTGTGCTTGACCAGGTCAGCAGCGGCAGCGCTGCCCTTGGCGCCACAGCGCAAAGCTTTAACGCCAGCACCTTGCCGCGTGTCACACGCGCAGCCGATGACACCGCCAAAACTGCACGCTCTTTAAACAACGTGGCCAACAACCTGAGCGACAACCCGCAAAGCCTGATCTACGGCACCGGCAACACGACACCAGGCCCAGGCGAGCCTGGCTTTGTAGCACCCGCGCCCGGTGCTGTGCAAAAATAGCCAGCCCATGTTACTATTAATTTCATAGCTGCTCGATCAATAGATACTTTGACTACAGGCCGATTATGATGATAAAACCCTTATTTCAACCCCTGCAGCGCACTGTGGTGCACGCTGCCAGCGTGCTGACAGTGTGCCTATTGGCGGCGTGCGCCACACCCCAAGCGCCCGTGGCCAAAGCCGTGTATGACCTAGGTTTGCCTTGGGTAGCGCCAGCTGGCACTGCACCAGCGCTTGGCACAGTGCCAACTTCAGCGGTTGTGGCTGCTGCCTCAAGCGGCGCCACGACCAGTGGTGCACCTACCTTGGCGGCACCGTCAGCAGGGCCACCGGCTGTGGTGCTGGCTGATATTGCCACGGGCGCTGCACTAGACAGCACCGCCATGCTGTACCGCTTGGCCTATGCAGATGTGTATCAGCTGCGCCCCTACACGCTAGCGCGCTGGAGCATGCCCCCCGCCCAACTGCTGCGCCAGCGCCTGCGCGATGCACTGTCTGCGCGTGGCCCCGTGCTCAGCCCCAGCGAGGGCAGCGCTGCTTGGCGCGTAGTGGTAGAGCTTGATGAATTTAGCCAAGTGTTTGACACGCCCACCACCAGCGCTGCCGTAGTGCAGCTACGCGCTACGCTGCTGCGCGGCGACCAGTCAGTGGCGCAGCACACCATCAACGCCCGCACTAGCACACCCAGCGCCGACGCTGCAGGCGGTGCACGCGCCATGGCGACAGCGGCCGACGATGCTGCACGCCAGTTGGCCGCATGGACTGCGCTGCAGATGGCTAAACCCTAAGCGGGATTAGTTTCTAAAACGAACTTTTAAGATTTGCAGCTGCGCAAACTTTGCGCGCCCAGCGCAGTTTTCACCGGCTCTAGCAGCGCGCGCAGCGCATCGTCCACCACAGGCAGGCGCAGCACTTGGCCTTGTTTGGGCGCAATCTCTTGGGCCACCTTCGCTGTGCGCACACCGCGCTGGCGCAAGGTATCAAGGGCTTGGTTAGCCTCGGCTTGGCTGGTGTGGCCGCTGAGCGACAAACCGCGTGACAAGCTCTCGCGCTGGGGGGTTTCATAACTCAAACCCAACCCACGCAATTCACTTTTCTTTTTGGCCAGCGCCTGGGGGTTATAGGGGCCCATGTAGACAATCCAGCGGCCCGACTCATCGGTGGGCTCCAGCGCCCAGCTGCCACTGGGCAGGGCTTGCAACGCATCACGCACGCTGCTGGCTGCGCTGTCTGTCAGCAGCGGCGACTGTAGGCATTCAGACGGCTTGGCCGGGGCGTTCAATGAGGTTTCCATGCGCCCAGTCTCGGTGTTGCTGAGTAAGCGCAGGGCCTCGGGTTTGATCTGGGTTACTAGCCGTGCAGGCTCGGTTTGGGCCACTGGCATCAAGCCTACAGGCGCAAGGTAGCCTTGGGCCCAAGCAAAGTAAGCCGCATTGGCCAAGATAAGTAAAACAACAATAAAGCGCAGCATGGCGGTAATGGTAGCGTTAAAAGGGAGCGTTAAAAAGTGCAGTTAAGGCACAGCCACAGGCCGCACACTCACCTCAGAGCTGGTGATCGCTTGCACGCCCGCAGCGGTGCGCAGCAGCAAAGCGCCCTGCGCATTCACGCCTTGCGCTGTGCCGCTGGCCCCTGCTGGGCTGGCAGGCTCCCCAGCTATGCCCGCTGGGCCTGGGTGGGCGGCCAGCACGTTCACTTGGCGGCCCTGCAGCGCGTCACGCGCGGCAAAGCGACTGGCAAAAGCGGCAAACCCCTCGCGCTCAAACTGCAGCACATCGCGCAGCAGGGGCGCTGCCACGCGCTCTAAGGCCTGCGCAGGGCTGATAGTGGCCAGCAGCTCAGACAAAGCCGCAGGGGCAGTAGACAAGCCTTCTGGCGGCCTGGGCAGCAGGTTAATGCCCACGCCCAGCACGGCGTAGCGCGCGCCATCGGCAGCTGGGGCCGTTTCTATCAAAATACCCGCCAGCTTTCGGCCATCGATCCACAGGTCGTTAGGCCATTTAAGTTGGATACGGTCGTGCAGACTGCAAGCCAGGCTGGTGCCCACCGCCAGCGACAGGCCATCCCAAGCGGCAGGCTTGAGCAGCAAGCCCAGCGAGAAGGTCAAAGACGTGGAATGTGCCGCCTCACCGGCTGCTTGGGGCAGAGCGGCGCTGCTTGGTGCCGCACCACTTGCCACACCACTGGCCACACCGCTAAGCCAGCTGCGGCCAAGGCGGCCACGGCCTGCGGTTTGGCGCAGTGCTACCAGCAAGCTAGGCTCGGTGCGGCCTGCGCGGGCGCGGCGCATCAGCTCGGTATTGGTCGAATCGATTTCGGGCAATATCTCGACGCTAAAACCCGCCAGCGTGGGCTGCTGCAGGGCCATCACGGCCTGCCAAATGGTCTCGGCACTGCCAGCGAAAGAACCGGCAAAAGAACCGCCAGAAGACTCGCGCAAGTTTCCAGGCAAAATCCTGTCATGGCCCATCACGTTTATTTTTTAGACGCCAGCATCGTGCCGCGGCACTTGGCTGCACCGCACCAGCAAGCGTAGTCGGCCTTGAGCTTTTTGGTGTATTTCTCGTCAATCACCAGTCCGTAGTTGTAGAACAGCTCTTCACCCTTTTCAATATTGCGCAGGGCTTTGATAAAAACGCGGCCATGCAGCTCGTCGGCCTCGCAGTTGGGGGCACAGCTGTGGTTGATCCAGCGGCTGTCGTTGCCGCCCACATTCGCGTCTAGGCAGTCGCCTCCTTCTAATGAGAAGTAAAACGTGTGGTTGGGCTGTGCAGGGTCATGCGGGTGGCGACGCAGCGCCTCTTTCCAGTCAATGCGCTGGCCAATGTATTCGATCAAATGCTGGCCTTCGGCTACAGGGGCTACGGCAAACATACCATTGCCATGCACGCCCGATTTGCGGGTGACAATAAATTTACCCGGCACCACCAGTGCGTCGAGCTTGGTTTTACGTTTGGCCAGCTTGTCGGCTTTTTTGAGCAGCTTTTCAATGGCTTTGTCAGAGGCTTTTGCCAGCGACTTGTCTTTTGCTTTGTGGGTGGCCTTGTCTGCGGCTTTGGCGGCTTTAGGGGCTTTTTTAGGCTGGATTTTTTTATCGGCTTTTGCCGAATCTGATAAGGTTTTTGGCATAGCCCGAAAAATTTGGTATGGTGAATCATGGGCGCGCGCACATGTGTGCGTGTGCGCGTGCGCCCGCGCACGTGCGTGCGCGAGACCTGCATTGTAGTAGGTGATACGTAATTAGTGTGAGAATGCCGATATGAAAACTTTAGTCATTGCCGAAAAACCCTCTGTGGCCCAAGACATCGTGCGGGCGCTAACGCCCACCTGGGGCAAGTTTGAAAAGCACGACGAATACTTTGAGAGCGACAGCCATATCGTGAGCTCTGCCGTGGGCCATTTGGTTGAAATCCAAGCGCCTGAGGAGTTTGACGTTAAGCGCGGCAAGTGGAGCTTTGCCAACTTGCCTGTCATCCCGCCGTACTTTGATTTAAAGCCGGTCGACAAAACCAAAACGCGCTTGAATGCGGTGGTCAAGCTAGCCAAACGCAAAGACGTAAGCGCCATCATCAACGCCTGTGACGCGGGCCGCGAGGGCGAGCTGATTTTTCGCTTGATTGAGCAATACGCCGGCGGCAAAGTGCCATTAGGCAAACCCGTGACCCGCCTGTGGCTGCAAAGCATGACACCGCAGGCCATCCGCGATGGTTTTGACAACCTGCGCTCGGACAAGCAAATGCTGCCGCTGGCCTACGCCGCGCGCAGCCGGTCTGAGGCCGACTGGCTGGTAGGCATTAATGGCACCCGCGCCATGACGGCGTTTAACTCGCGCGATGGCGGCTTCTTTTTAACCACCGTGGGCCGCGTGCAAACGCCTACGCTGGCCATCATGGTGGAGCGTGAGGAGCAGATCCGTAAACACATCTTCCGCGATTACTGGGAAATTCATGCTTCGTTTTTGAGCGAGGCAGGCGAATACCCGGCTAAGTGGTTTGACCCTAAGTGGAAGAAGGGTGAGGATGCTGAGGGCAAGGCCGACCGCATCTGGAACGAGCGCGATGCGCAGGCCATTGTCGATGCGGTGAAAAGCAAATCTTCCACCGTCACTGAAGAAAGCAAGCCCACCACCCAAGCCTCACCGCTGCTGTTCGACCTAACCAGTCTGCAGCGTGAGGCCAACGGCAAGTTTGGTTTTTCTGCCAAAACTACTTTGCAATTAGCGCAAAGCCTGTACGAACGCCACAAGGCGCTGACCTACCCGCGAACTGACTCACGCGCGCTGCCTGAGGACTACTTGCCCGTCGTCAAGAAGACATTCGAGATGCTGTCTGACGGCGGCCATAAGCATCTAGAGCCGCACGCGTTGACCGCATTGAATAACAATTACATCAAAGCCAGCAAACGTATTTTTGACAACAGCAAAGTGTCTGACCACTTCGCCATCATCCCCACGCTGCAGTCGCCCAGCAATTTGTCTGAAGCTGAATTTAAGCTGTACACGCTGGTGGTGCGGCGCTTTATGGCGGTGTTCTTCCCGAGTGCCGAATACCAAGTCACCACCCGAATTACTACGGTCGCCGCAGCACAGGGCAGCCCCAAGCATGGCACGGCCCCCTCGGGGGGCAGCGGCGACGCGTCAGCGCAGAGCGTGGGGGCATACAGCAGCCACAGTTTTAAAACCGAAGGCAAAGTACTGGTCAAGCCGGGCTGGCTCGCCATCTACGGCAAAGAAGCTGCCGATGAAGTGACCGATGCGAAAGAGGGCGAAAAAGGCCAGCAACTGGTAGCAGTTAAACCTGGCGAGATGGTGCGCAATGATGTGGTCGAAGCCAAAGCGCTGAAAACCCGCCCACCTGCGCGTTATTCAGAGGCCACTTTGCTAGGCGCCATGGAGGGCGCAGGCAAGTTGGTAGACGACGACGAAATGCGCGAAGCCATGCAAGAAAAAGGCTTGGGCACGCCCGCTACGCGCGCCGCCACCATTGAAGGTTTATTGAATGAAAAATACATTCTGCGCGAAGGCCGCGAGCTGATCCCCACGGCCAAGGCTTTCCAGTTGATGACACTGCTGCGCGGCTTGGGTGTAGAAGAACTCTCCAAACCTGCACTGACTGGCGAGTGGGAGCACAAGCTGGCGCTGATGGAGCAAGGCAAACTCAGCCGCGAAGCCTTCATGGCCGAGATCAACGCCATGACGGAAAAGATCGTCAAAAAAGCCAAAGAATACGACCGCGACACCATCCCCGGTGACTACGCCACACTGACCACGCCCTGCCCTAACTGCGGCGGCATCGTGAAAGAAAACTACCGCCGCTATACGTGTACTGGCAAGGCGGGCGCAACAGAAGGCTGCGGTTTTAGCTTTGGCAAATCACCTGCAGGCCGCACCTTTGAGCCCACCGAAGTTGAAGGCTTTATCCGCGACAAAAAGATTGGCCCGCTGGAAGGTTTCCGCTCAAAAGCCGGTTGGCCTTTTGTGGCCGAGATTGCACTGAAGTACAACGAAGAAGACAAAAACTGGAAGCTAGAGTTTGACTTTGGCGAAGACGCTAAAGCTGCCGAGACGGGTGAGATTGTCGATTTGTCAGCCAAGATATCGCTAGGCGCTTGCCCCAAGTGCGGCAGCCCGGTCAAAGAGTTTGGCAAAAGCTATGTGTGCGAAAAATCGGTGCCCACCGAGGCACAAGTTACGCCCAGCTGCGACTTCAAAAGCGGTCAAATTATTTTGCAGCAACCCATTGAGCGCGAGCAAATGACCAAGCTGCTGGAAACGGGCAAAACCGATCTGCTAGACAAGTTTGTGAGCATGCGCACTCGCCGCAGTTTCAAAGCATTTTTGTCGTGGAACAAAGAAGAAAACAAAGTGGGCTTTGAGTTTGAAGCCAGCAAATACCCACCGCGCAAAACCGCTGCGGGTGCCGCAAAAGGTGCCTCGGCACGGCCTGCTGGCAAAACAGCAGCAGCCAAAAAGGCGGCCGCCAAAACCCCAGCCGCTAAAAAAGTAGCCGCTAAAAAGACGCCTGCCGCCAAAAAAGCGGCAGCCAGTAAAACAGCAACTAAGAGCACTGAGCCCAAAGCCCCGCGCGCAGGCACGCTCAAGCCCAGCGCGGCGCTGTCAGCGGTGATTGGTGTTGGTTTGTATGGCCGTGGTGAGGTGACTAAAAAGCTGTGGGACTACATCAAAGCGAACAACCTGCAGGATGCCAAAGACAAACGCACCATCAACGCAGACACTAAATTAGCCGCTGTGTTTGGCAAGCCTCAGGTGACGATGTTTGAAATTGCCGGGCTGATTGGTAAGCACCTGAGCTAAATGAGCTCAGTGAGCTAAACGCGTCGTTTAAATCGACGTGTCAATCGATATCAATAAGCAAAACAGCGGCCACAAGCCGCTGTTTTTGTTTCACCCCGAATACCCGGGTCAGGTCACAGCGCCACGCTTAGGTTGGCTGCTCAAGCGGCGCGCTACCACTGAGCCAAATGCCATCACCAGGGCTAGCGCCACGGCGCTGTGGCGGTTGGACAGCTCGGTAAAGCGCATCGGTGTAATAGACCATATCTTGCAGCGGCCAGCGGCTTGCACCGTAGCGTTGCGCGGCAGGCGTGAGAAAAATGCGCCTTCGCCGATGCATGAGCCCGGCCCAATAATGGCAATGTGCGCTTGGCGTGCTGCGTCGCGGTGGTACACATTCAAGCTACCGGCTTCGATTAAATAGACGGTGGTGTCTTTGGAGTCTTGCTCGATCAGCACTTGGCCCTCTTCCATGGTGAAGGTTTGCAAATATCCGGCTAAGGTTTGCCACTGCGCTACGCCCAAGGTAATTTTCAAAGCGTCGGGGCTGTCGGCATGCTGCAAGGCGTGCAACAAACCAATGACAGTTTGCGGCATGCCAGGTGCGTTGGTAGGCACAATGCCGCTAGGGCCAAAGCCGCTGTTGCTAAAGCCGCTACGGCTGTTGCTAAAAGTGCTGGGCTGGCTATTGCCAAAACCGCTGGGCGCAAAGCCACTGCCGCCAAAACCGCTGTTCACAAACTCAGCGCGTTTAGCGGGGTCGCGCGGCATGATGCGACTTTCTTGAGGAAAAGATTTTGGCGCACCTGGGCCATCGTTTTTAATCATGGTGTGATGTTTACGGATTTTGTAGGTAAAGGCAAGTTATTCGTGAAATAAGTTACACATGAAACGCGCGGTAACTGTATTAAAACGCAGAATCTATGATGGCTGCACCATGGATTTATAGCAGGAGAAATTTTGTTTGCTATAAATATAATAGCTGCATAGTTAATAAATACTTGGACTACAGAGCTAAATGACCTGAAGAACAGCGTTTTTAATGCTCGCATCATTGCATCGAACTCAAATTGAATACTTTAGTGTATATCAAATACAGTGGGTGCCAAAGATGTGGGTGTTAAGCTTGAACTTGTAACCACAGGAGTTTTGACATGGATATGGGTATCGCGGGGCGTTGGGCCTTAGTAGGTGGCGCAAGCAAGGGCTTGGGCTGGGGCTGCGCGCAGGCGCTGGCGCATGAGGGCGTGAACGTGGTGATGGTGTCGCGCGGCGCACCTGCGTTAGAAGCGTCTGCTACAAAATTAAGAGCTGCAATTACCACAAATACCGGGGCTACTGGCAAGAGTGGTGCAAAAATTATCACCGTAGCAGCCGACATCACTACCGCTGCTGGCCGTGATGCTATCTTTGCCGCAGCAGGCGGCCCAGGCCGCGACTTTGACATCGTAGTGACCAACGCTGGTGGCCCACCCACAGGCGACTTTCGCACTTGGAACCGCGACACTTGGCTGGCCGCCATTGACGCCAATATGCTGACCCCGATTGAGCTGATCAAAGCCACGGTCGACGGCATGGCCGCACGCGGCTTTGGCCGGGTGATCAACATCACCAGCAGCGCGGTGAAGTCGCCGATTGATATTTTGGGCCTGTCTAACGGCGCGCGCAGCGGCTTAACGGGTTTTGTCGCGGGCGTGGCGCGCAGCAGCTTGGCCGCCAAAGGCGTGACGATGAATAACCTGTTGCCTGGCATTTTCGATACCGACCGCCTGGCTGGCAACTTTGCTGCCGTGGCAAAAAACACGGGCAAAACACCTGATGAAGTGCGCAATGCCCGGATTGCCGCATTGCCTGTCAAGCGCTTAGGTAACCCCGAGGAGTTCGGTGCTTATTGCGCGTTTTTATGTAGCGTGCATGGTGGGTACATCAATGGGCAAAACTTGTTGATGGACGGCGGAAGTTATCCGGGGACGTTTTAACTTCTTGTGCTGAATGCCGTGTCTTGTGTATTGGTTCGTTGTACTGGGACGCGATCTGCGGCCCACCATCTCAAAATGACTACTACCTGTGTCGCATGTTCGCTGAAGTTTTTCCAGCGATATGTCCCGCCGCCCGTCCAAGATAAACAACGACAACATGGATTGCACAGCGGAAGTTGAAAAAGTCCACAGTGATCACCAAACTAGGCATACAGCTAAGACCTTGCTTGGTGAGAGCCAAAAAATCTCACCACCCCAGCCCAAGATGCAGCGGCAAATACACTGCCATGCCACCGATGATGCAGCCCAGGGTGCTTTTGCGCCAATAAAACACTGCCGCGCCCGCCGCTGCGCCGTACAAGCGGGCATCTTGCAGGGTGCTGATCAGCTGGCCTTGTGACATCACCATCTCAGGCACGATGACGGCAGACAGCGCTGCAATGGGCGCGTATTGCAGGCCGCGCTCAGCCCAGTGGGGCAGCTTCCAGTCGCGCGCTGAGATAAAAAAGAAGCAGCGGGTGATGACCGAAACGCAGGCCAGCGCGCCGATGGTGACCAGAGTCCAAGCGTCGGTCACGCCGGGGGTCATACGGCGTCCTTGGGGCTACTGGATGGTGTAGCTGGTGGTGTAGCTGGTGGTGTAGCTGGCAGGCCAGCAGGCTTAGCCACAGCTTGGGCGGGCCGCAGGTTTTCTAGCAACAAACACAGCACCACTGCCATGCCAATAGCCACCAAAATATTGAGCTTGAGTGGCAGCGCAAACGCCACCACCGCTGCGGCCCCCGCAATACACGCCGCCACTATGCGCAGTGGTGAGCTGGCCAGTGAGCAGCAAATGCCCAGCAGCGCCAAAATGCCCGCAAAGCCGAGGCCCCATTGCTGCGGAATCCAGTTGGCCAGCACAATGCCCACGATACTGGCGGCCATCCAAGCCACCCACGTGATAGCGCAACTGCCCGCTAAATAAGCTTCTTGGGCACGCACAGTAGCTGTGTCGCCCGGTGCAGCAGGGTGGGCGTAGGTTTTCACAAACATGACGTAGCTTAGGTCTGTGGTGAAGTAACCACTAGCTAAACGGCGCCATAAAGGCTGGTGCATCACATACGGGCGCAGGTGAATGCTGAACACCACAAAACGCAAATTTACGCAAAACCCCGTAGCCAGAATCACCCACATAGGCGCGCCCGCGATGATCAGCGGCATGGCTGCCAGCTGCGAGCTGCCGGCAAACACCAGCAGCGTCATAGCCAAAGCCTCGATCACGCTCAGGCCCGACTTGAGCATGGCTACGCCCGTCATCAAGCCCCAAGCGGCAATGCCTAACGCGACACCCAGCATGTCGCGTGCGCCTTGGGCAAACTGCAGGTGTTGCCAAAGCGGCGTAGCTACCATAGACGATGCCACTGCTTTATTCAAAGCGCTGGCCCACCTGCAGTGCAAATCCACGCAAAAAATCGGCCACAGGCAAGCGCTTGCCGCCCGCGCGTTGCAGCTGTGTGAGCTGCAGCACACCGTCACCACACTGAACACCAATACCATCGGGTTTTAGGTACAAAATAGTGCCGTAGTCCAAGTATTTATTAATTTTATTGCTATTATTTTCATAGTAATTATCAGCCACCGCAGGGTGCGCAGTGGGTGGCATCACAGTGGGCGGGTTTGCCTGCACGTCTATCTGCACCGTGGCCGCGTTGACCTTTACCGTCTCGCCCGCTATCTGCGTAGTGCAGCCCGGAAAAGGGTCTAGCGCACGCACCTTGCGTGCAATGACTTGGGCGCTGAGTTGCCAGTCAATGCGCGCCTCGGCTTTGTCAATTTTGTGGGCATAGGTGATGCCCAGTTGGCGTGCGGCGTCGCTGTCAGGTGCTGTGCCTTGTGGCAAACGCGGCTGCGGTATGGGCTGCAGGCTAGGCTGGGGTGTAGGCTGCAGGCTAGGTTGCAAAGCTTGCAGTGCCTGCACAATGCTCTGCCCGCCCAGTACGGCCAGCTTGTCATGCAGCGTGGTGGTGGTGTCGTCAACGGCAATCGGCAGGCTAGCCACCAGCAGCATGTCGCCCGTGTCCAGCCCCGCGTCCATTTGCATGATGGTGATGCCCGTGTTTGCGTCACCCGCCTCAATAGCACGGTGAATGGGCGCTGCGCCGCGCCAGCGCGGCAGCAATGACGCGTGAATGTTCAAACAACCCAAGGGCGGCAGGCCTAGCACCCACTGCGGCAATATCAGCCCGTAGGCGGCTACCACCATCACGTCAGCCTGCGCGGCCAGCATGGCGGCCTGGGCTGCGGCTGCGTCACCCTGGTATTTGCCGTCCAGGCGCAGGCTGCGCGGCTGGGCCACGGCAATGCCATGCTGCAGCGCCAGTTGTTTCACCGCCGAGGCCTGCAGTTTGAGGCCGCGCCCTGCGGGCCGATCAGGCTGGGTGAGCACCAAAGGCACGCGGTACCCCGCTGCCAGCAGCTGCTGCAGCGCAGCGCTGGCAAATTCAGGGGTTCCGGCGAAGATGACTTTCATGGAGAGAGATTGTGGCGGATTGAACAGGCTGGTTCCATGAATTTACGGGCTATTAAATGTGATAACTATCATCAATTGCTATTGATTTCATAGCTGCTTGAGTAATAAATACTTGGACTACAAGGCTAAAACGTTGGTAAAAAATTGATGAAGGCGTTGATGGAAGCCTTACCAACAGAAAAACACTTCTGCACGCCGCGCTCTAGCGTGTCCGCAAGACGCATCAGGGCTTTTTAGCGTCGCGGGCGGCTTTCTCTAGCTTAGTTTTGATGCGGTTGCGTTTGAGCGGGCTAAGGTATTGCACAAACACTTTGCCCACCAAGTGGTCTAGCTCGTGCTGCACACACACCGCCAGCAGGCCTTCGGCGCTGATCTCGCGCAGCTTGCCGTCTAGGTCTAGTGCGCGCACGGTCACGTTCAGGCTGCGCTCTACACCGTCGTAGATCTCGGGCACGCTCAGGCAGCCTTCGTCGGCTTTTTGCTTGTCGGGGCTGGCGTAGGTGATCTCGGGGTTGATCAGCACAATCGGCGCGTCGCGCTCGTCGCTCACATCGATCACCACCACGCGCTCGTGCACGTCCACCTGGGTGGCAGCCAGGCCAATGCCGTTAGCGTCGTACATGGTGGCTAGCATGTTGGCCACCAGGCTGCGGATGCGCTCATCGACTTGGGCTACGGGTTTGGCGATGGTGTGCAACCGCGGGTCGGGGTAGCACAAAATGGTCAGCAGCGAGGGGGCCGTTGTCGGCTGGATGGTGGGTGCGGTCATGGCGGTAAGCGAGAAATTAGCAAAACTGACGTATTTTCGCTAATTTTTGCTCTCCGGGTTCACGTAGGGATACAAAATTTGCATTTATCCTTGCCAAATCAACAAGTTAAATCGAGAATTGATTGTGAATTATGAGAATTAAGGCGAGAGGCTTTCATGACAAAGCGCATTTCTAATTTGGCAAATCTATCTATGTTGCATCCAATGGTTCAAATATCTAAACGCCCCAATCTGCGCCTTCTGGGCCTAGCCTTGGCCTGTGCCACAGCCAGCACTGCCCTGACCAGCCCCGCGTTAGCCCAATTTGTAACCACCCCAGCCCAAAAAGCCACCGCCCAGCAAGTGGCGCAGTCTGGCGTAGCGCTGAGCGAGCTGAGCCCCAATGCACCAGACAGTTACACCGTTAAACGCGGCGATACGCTGTGGGCCATTTCTGGCCTGTTCCTGAAAAGCCCTTGGCGCTGGCCCCAGCTGTGGGGCATGAACCTGCAAGAAATCCGTAACCCGCACCTAATCTACCCCGGCCAGCAGTTGTTTTTAGACAAAAGCAATGGCCGCGCAAGGTTGCGCATGGGCAGCGCGGGCGGCATCCCCACTGACACCATCAAAGTGTCGCCGCGCACACGTATTAGCGCGTTGGCTGATGCGTCGATTCCTACGCTGCCGGCTAATTTGATCGAGCCGTTCTTGGCCGAGCCATTGATCATTGACGAAACCACCCTGCTACAAGCGCCGCGTATTGTGGCCACCCAAGAGGGCCGCGTGCTGCTCTCGCGTGGTGACCGTGCCTACGCACGCTCGCAGCTGGACGGTGACCTGAGCACAGCCAAAGGCGTGTCTGACAAATACCGCGTGTTTCGCAACGCCACGCCGCTCAAAGACCCCAACACCGGCTTGGTACTGGGCTACGAAGCGCAGTACGTGGGCGACGCTGAGCTGGTGCGCAGCGAAAGCCTGAAAGTGGGCACAGACAAA
>JAYTPK010000205.1:0-3420 GCA_043747295.1 Polaromonas sp.
CTGCCAGCATCTTCCAGTCTGTATCCTAGGCCACGCTGTGTATGTATCAAAGGTCTGTCGAATCCCTCATCAATTTTGCTGCGCAAACGACGAATAAAGACATCAACAATATTTGTTAATGGGTCTTCGTTTGTCCCCCATACGTTGGCTAATATGCGTTCGCGACTGAACAATCTGCCAGGTGCCGACATCAGTAGCTCTAGCAAGGCTAGCTCTCTCGCTGTTAGTGCAATCGCACGGCCTGCTCGGCTCGCGCGCATAGAGCGCGTATCCAGCGCCAAGTCTGCAACGATTCGTATATCGTTCGCCGTGTTTTTTTGTACCGAGTCACGCCTTCCAAGAGCTTCGATGCGTGCAAGCAGTTCTTCAAATTCAAACGGTTTTACCAAATAGTCGTCCGCTCCTAGACGTAGGCCGCCTACCCGATCTTCCAATGTGCCGAGTGCGGTCAGCATCAAAATTGGAATATGAATTTGGGAAGCCCTAAGCGTTTGGCAAACTTCCAAGCCGCTCATACCAGGTAGCATCACATCCAACAACATGACGGTGACTACACCATCCTCGCTGGATCGGCGAGATGCATCACGTGCCATCGAAAGACCGTCAATGCCATTTCTGGCAACTTGTACACGGTAACCCTCAGCACGCAGCCCACGGTCTAGAAAATCCGCAATGCGAGCATCGTCTTCCACCAAAAGAATATTCATAGCATTTCCTTGGATGATGCTGTTAGCTTCGGTAGTTGAAGTGTAACGGTTGTGCCTAGCCCTTGTTTGCTGTCAATCAGGATCTCTCCGTCGTGCGCGTGTGCCATGGCCCGCCCTATTGATAAGCCCAAGCCGCTGCCGTTAGCGCGGTGCTTGCGCGCCTGCTGGCTGCGAAAGTTGCGCTCAAAGACCCTTGGCAGATCTTCTGCTCTGATGCCGATTCCATGATCCGCGATCTGCAACTCACAATACGGTTTATCGCCGGTCTCGTTATGTTTGCACCGCACTGAAATTTCTACGGTGCCATTTAAATGAGAGTAATGCACAGCGTTATCCAATAGCAAGATAAGCAATTGACGTAAGCGCTGTGGATCGGCCAGTACTGAGATTGCATGGTTAGGCATATTTACAACTCGCAAGGTGATGTTTTTTTCGTGCGCTAATGCCGTTGCTTGTTGAATGGCTTCCTTTAGCGGTCCAGTCACATCTAGCGGATGCCGGTTGAGCGCAAGTGTATCGATATCACTGCGTGCCATCGTCAGCAAGTCATCAATGACAGCGCCTAGTTGTTTTGATGTCGAAACAATGCGCTGCAATGCGGCTCGGTAGTCATGAGAAGGCTTGTCAAGTCCGCGCAAGGTAATTTCAGCCTCGCCCAAAATGGCTGTCGTAGGGGTGCGCAGTTCGTGGCTGATATCTGCAAACAGCCTGCGGCGTCGCGCGTCGACGCGTTGCAATGCGTCTAATGCACCTTGCAGCTCAGATGTGCGAGCCTGCACCAGTTCTTCAAGTTCTTGCCTTACTTGAGTTTCGTATGCCTGGTGTTTGGACAACTCTACGGCCATAGCATTCATGCTGCTCGCTACTGCAGAGAACTCGTCAACGCCATCGAGTGGAATTCGATACGTTAACTCTCCTTGCTGTAGTGCCTTTGCACCTGCGTTTAGCTCGTTGAGTGGGCGTCGCAACGCCCTTGCGAACCCCACCGCCAAAAGCAATGCTGCAAGTGCGATGGTGCAAGCAGCCCCTAGTAAAAGATTGTGCATCCAACGCAAGGCCTTGTCTGCAGCGGCACGCTCGCGTACTACAGCAGACGCCTCGCGTTCAATGCTATCAGCAAGAAGTTGACGCAAGTCGCGCCCCCGCGAAATATCAAACAGCTCACCAGCAGCAAGCCAAGCCTGGCGCGTTTGGATGCCTAGTCGCAACGGTTGCACTTTTGAAGCGGCAGTTTCTAACACTGCAACGCTTTCTGCCAACACATTAAGTGTATCCAGACGTTCACGGTGCTCAGTTTGGGTGGCATCGCTCCTGTCTAAATTAATGGCTCTGGCGGATAACTGGTTTAGTTGTGTTAATGTTTTACGCATGTCAGTTTGATACTTCTGCCGCAAACTGTCAGTTGCAGTCGGATCTAGCTGTGCTTGTGTAAACCAAGCGCGTAACCTGAGCTTTGATATCGTCAGTTCCTCAAAGGCAAGTTGGATATCAGACGCCACGCGACCACGCAGCACATGATCGTTCGCGACATTCAGCGCCCATATCGCGGCCATACCTTCCAATACTGCTGCGCCGGCAATGGCAGCAAGGGCGATGGTGAGACGGCGTGCAAACATGATTTAAATCATCGCACAATTTGCGCTGTAACTTGAGCCTAAAAACATGAACAGCTGATGAACATCAGTTCTCGCGCATGCCTTTGTCATCTGCGGTTCATCAAGCTTTCATTTGAGGCTCATTCAACTTTCATAAGGGGTTCAACTGGGCAGTATCAAATATTACTTGTGCACTGTTGCACTTGAACATCATCAATTGGAGTCAAAAAATGAAATTCACAAAAATTACTCTCACCATGGCTTCTCTCGCATTGGCCAGCGCGGCCTTTGCCAAAACACCTATCGTCAACACGTCCATAAGCGAGGCCGAAGTACTGGCTGCACAAAAGGGTTGGGGCGATGCGTTGATTGCAATTAGCGACACTTATGAGAAATCTGGCCAGCCAGCAGCCAAAGCGCTCGCAGAGAAGGTCATCGACGGGGCTTATGGTTACAACCTAGGTCCAGTACTTTTCAAACCAACGTTGACGGAAGTACCTCAGACTTTTCGAATCACACGCGCTGGCGCATTGTCGTATTTTGTAGGTGGTGACAGCACGTACCCCAAAGACACTGGTTTTGCGTTGAAGGGCTGGAAAAAGGTCAATGTCGAGAACGCTGCTATATTCCTCGCCGGAGACGTGGCTACATCTATGGGTAACGTGAGCTTCACAGATAAAAACGGCAAAGTAACCACGGTCGATAAAACTTGGAAGTTCAAGAAAGATGACCTCGGCAATTTACGTATCGTAGTCCACCATTCTTCATTACCTTACAGCAGCAAGTAAAGCTTTTTCGGTATTTGCGTGCAGGTGAATACCGAAACTCATTTTGTTGAAACCTTCACCGACTTGATAACCTTTGTACGGCTTTTCGGCTTGGCTTTCGCCTTGGCATCCAGCGCCACATTCAGCGCCAGCCGCGCCCACGGCAGCATGGCGTCGGGCGATTCCATGGTTTCATCGGGCGTGGTGAAGTAGTTCATGCCCATGGGTTTGCCGTCTTTGGACTCCATTTCGAACCGCTTGCCGCCAGCGGCTTCAAACTGCTTTTTGGTCACGTCATCGACTTTGAGATACAGTTTCTCATTGCTTCCTGTACCTTTGGGGGTCAAGTCC
>JAYTPK010000206.1:0-4252 GCA_043747295.1 Polaromonas sp.
GCAGATTTTGCCGAAGACGTGGTGCTGCTAAAGCTGGTGGGCATGAACCCGGTGGTGGTGCATGGCGGTGGCCCACAAATTGAAACTGCGCTCAAGCGCCTTGGCAAAGAGGGCAAATTTATCCAAGGCATGCGCGTGACCGATGCAGAGACCATGGAAGTAGTGGAATGGGTGCTGGCCGGTGAGGTGCAGCAAGACATTGTGGGCCTGATCAACGCAGCGGGCGGCAAGGCCGTGGGCCTCACAGGGCGCGATGGTGGCCTGATTCGCGCTAAAAAGCTCAAAATGGCAGACAACAAAAACCCCGCGCTAGAGCACGACTTAGGCCAAGTGGGCGACATTGAAAGTATTGACCCCAGCGTGGTCAAGGCGTTACAAGACGATGCGTTTATACCGGTGATCAGCCCAATAGGTTTTGGCGAAAACAACGAAAGCTACAACATCAACGCCGATGTAGTGGCCGCCAAACTGGCCACCGTGCTGCGCGCTGAAAAGCTGATGATGCTGACCAACATCAGCGGCGTGCTGGACAAGCAAGGCAAGCTGCTGGTGGACCTGACGGCCAAGCAAATTGACGAGTTGATAGCCGACGGCACCATATCTGGCGGCATGCTGCCCAAAATTGCCGGCGCGCTAGATGCCGCCAAGAGCGGCGTGAATGCGGTGCACATTGTGGACGGGCGTGTGCCGCACGCCATGCTGCTGGAGATTTTGACCGATCAGGCGTATGGCACGATGATCAGAAGTCATTGATGAAATTCCCCCCCGAAGCGCCTTCGGCGCCTCCCCCCGAGGGGGCGCCACTTGCGGCCCGGCAAAGCCGGTTCCGCGGTGGCCGCTTGGATGAGTTGCCCATGCCTGGAGAATAGAGATGCGTTTACTGTTGGTTGAAGACGATGTAATGGTGGCCAGCGGCATCAAGCTAGGGCTGACGGGCGCGGGCTATGCGGTGGACTGGGTGGGCAGTGCTGAAAAAGCTATTGAAGCCATCACAGCCAATGCCTTTGACGCGGCCATCATCGACATAGGCCTGCCACGCAGCGACGGGCTGGAGCTGACGCGCCAGCTGCGCCAAAGCGGCCATACTCTGCCAGTGATGATTTTGACAGCACGCGATGCGCTGCAAGACCGCGTGCAGGGCCTGGATATGGGCGCGGACGACTACATGGTCAAACCGTTTGAGCTGCCCGAGCTGCTGGCGCGCTTGCGTGCGCTGCTGCGCCGGTCGCAGGCGGCTACCTCAGCATCGTTGAGTTTTGGCTGCCTCACGCTAGACACCGCACTGCGCCTAGCGCATGCCAATGGCCAGCCGATTGAGCTGGGCCCGCGCGAATGGACAGTGATGGAATATTTGCTGCTGCAAGCGCCCAAGCCTGCGGCCAAAGACAAAATTTTGGCCGCGCTGACCGGCTGGGACAAAGAGATTACGGCCAACGCGGTAGAGGTGTACATATCGCGTTTGCGCGGCAAGCTAGAGCCGCATGGCATTGCGCTGCGCTCGATCCGCGGTTTTGGCTACCGGCTAGAACTGCACACCGATACTGACGCGCCAGGCTCTGCTGAGCCAGCAGCCTAAAGTTGCCAGCACGTCACGTCATTTCACTTCACGTCATTTCACGCCACGCCACGCCTTGTCTTGCGCGCCGCCATGCCACCTGCTATCAACTCTCAAAGCACCCAGCCCGCCAAGCCCCAACCCAGCGTGATGGCTGGGCTACGCCAGCGCCTGCTGATCATGCTGCTGCTGCCGCTGGCCGTGCTGGCCTGCGTGAGCGCTTGGTTTGACTACCAAGCCGCTGGCAGCGCCGCCGTGCAGCAAGACCAGTTGCTACAGCGCCTGGTGCCCTTGGTGATTGGGTCTGTGGTGGCCGAGGGCCCGCAGCCACTAGATGCACCCGTGGTGCTGCTGGCCCCTGCCATTGAAGATTTTTTAAAAGACCGTGAGGGCTTGGCCGCTTGGGGCCTGGCCACCGTGGATGGCCGCGTTTTGGTAGGCGACGCGTGGATGACATCGCCCACACCGTCCACCGACGAGCCTGAGTTTCACAGTGAACTGGTAGGCGGCGTGGCCTACCGCATCGTGGCCCAGCGCGCGCAGACCGCCGGCGGTGAGCTGGTGGTGATGCTGGCCGATGGCTCAGACCTGCGGCAAAACTGGCTGCGCTCTTTAGCCCTCAAGGTGCTGCTGCCTAACCTGCTGCTGATTGCGGCGGCGGCACTGGCCGTGAACTGGGCCGTGCAACGCGCACTGCAACCACTGTTATCACTTAAAGACGCGCTAGAAAACCGGTCTCCACGCGACCTGAGCGCCATCAACGCAGACCACTCACCCGAAGAAATACGCCCCTTAGTCGACTCGCTGAACCGCTTGTTTGCACTGGTGGACGCGCAGGCCCAGGCGCAGCGGCGTTTTATTGCCGACGCGGCCCACCAGCTGCGTACACCGCTGGCGGGCCTGCAGGCGCAGGTAGAGGCCTGGGCGCAGGCCGTGAATGCCCCCCAAGTCAACATTTACCAAGAAAAACCCTCCGTAGTCCAAGTATCTACTGCTCAAGCAGCTATTACTTTAGGAGCAAACGAGATTAACCGCCTGCGCCAAGCCACTCGCCGCACCTCGCAGCTCGCTAACCAATTGTTGGCCTTGTCACGTGCTGACGCGCAGTCCGCAGGCAGCCAGCCCATGCATGCGGTAGACCTGCAAAGCGTGTGCACCAGCGTGCTAGAGCAGCAGCTAGACGCCGCCACCGCCAAGGGCATCGACCTGGGCTTGGACATCGACAGCACCCAAGGTGCATTGGTGGTGCAAGGCTACGAATGGCTGCTGCGCGAGCTGCTGACCAACCTGTGTGACAACGCCATCAGATACACCCCCACGGGCGGCAGCGTGACCCTGCGCGCGCAGGCAGGCATGGCCCCGCCCGGCGTGCTGTTGCAAGTGTGCGACGACGGCCCCGGCATCAGCGAAGGCGAGCGTGACCGAGTGTTGGAGCGCTTTTACCGCGTGCAAGGCACCAGCGGCGAAGGCACGGGCCTGGGCCTGGCCATTGCCAGCGAGATAGCGCACTTGCACGGCAGCCAGCTGGTGCTGCAAGACCACCACACAGACCACCACAGCCAAGCCAGCGCAACCCACGGCAAAGGCCTGCAGGTCAGCGTGTGGTTTACCAGCACCCCCACAGACAGCTTGCCGCGCTTTCAAACACCAGCGTTTACCCGAGGTACCCGCGCCCAGTAAGCGGCTGGTTTAGCCAAGCCCTATGCGAGAATAGTTGTTACGTAAAATCGCTGCACAGCGCCTGCTGCGAGCAGACAACACTAGAACAGACAAAGCCTATGACCGAAGTAACTACCAACTCAAGCCAAAATATCTCAGACACCTCAGTCACGTCAGACAGCACTGCGGACGATACCCCTGCCCGCAAGCGCCCCAAACCGGGCGAGCGCCGCGTGCAAATTTTGCAAGCGCTGGCCAGCATGCTAGAGCAGCCCGGTGCCGAGCGCGTCACCACCGCCGCGCTGGCTGCCAAGCTGGATGTATCCGAAGCCGCGCTGTACCGCCACTTTGCCAGCAAGGCGCAAATGTTTGAAGGCCTGATTGAGTTTGTTGAGCAAAGCGTTTTTACGCTTGTCAACCAGATTGCCGAACGTGAGCCCAACCCCGCGTTACGTGGCCGCCGCCTGGTGATGATGGTGCTGCAATTTGCCGAGAAAAATCCCGGCATGACCCGAGTGATGGTCGGCGACGCGCTGGTGTTTGAAAACGACCGCTTGCAAGAACGCATGAACCAGTTTTTTGACAAACTTGAATCCAGCCTCAAGCAAAGCCTGCGCGACGCTGCCACTGCCAGCGGCGCGGCCACCCCCACGGTGGATGCGCAGGTCAGGGCTTCGGTAGCGGTGGCCTTTATGGTCGGCCGCTTGCAACGCTTTGCCCGTTCAGGTTTCAAGCGCCTGCCGTCAGAGCACTTGGATGCCAGTCTGGCGACAATTCTTTCTTGATTGACAACCTACGCCAGTGGTTTTTGCTATATATTTAATAGCTGGTTACGCTTGTATTAATTGGGCTATAGGCGTCTTTAGCATGTAAATGGTAACTACTCAGCAGGTGCTTGCCTTGCTCCCTCCTCCGGAAGGGGAAGGAGTAGGAGTAGGGGAGCATTGACCTGTCCGTTGCTCAAGCCACTTTTTGTTTTACACCTCAGAGGAAAGCTTTTATGAAACTCGTTCGCTATGGCAACCCCGGCAAAGAAAA
>JAYTPK010000207.1:0-1885 GCA_043747295.1 Polaromonas sp.
CCGTTGTAGGCCGCAGATACTGCTCAACCAGCTATGCAATTGATAGTGTTGACCATTCCAAACAACCCAACCGAAGCACGGGCTGCTAAAAAACCAAGCAAAGAACCATGTGACGAGTCGGGTCCGTCTCGATGAAAAATATGCAGCAAGGCGCGCGTTGTTCAAAGTAGCGCACCAAACACATTAGTTCGCGCGTGTTTGCGGAATATTTTTCGCGAAAGAGATGCCCGGCTCGAGTCCAGCTTACCGGAGATACCTTCAACCCAGAGTCCAGCTCCCCGGCGCGCATGCTATGCCAAGCGACCAGTTCATCAGCGCACACGCGAACCCAACCAGCAACTATATCGAAGCGCATGCTAAGACGAACATCCCACCCTACTTCCCAATACAAAACCGCGAGAATATCTCGCCCAGCAAATCGTCCGCACTGAACTCACCCGTAATGCTGCCCAGCGCGTTTTGCGCCAAACGCAGCTCCTCGGCCAGCAAGTCCAGGTGCTGCGCTTGCGCGGCCAAATGGTCTGCGGCCAACACCAGATGCGCTTGCACTTTTTCTATCGCCTGCACATGCCGCGCACGGGCAATAAACACACCCTCAGGCGCAGACTGCCAGCCTGCAATCGCCAGCAGTTTTTGGCGCAACGCGTCAATACCTTGGCCCGTTTTAGCGCTGATGGCGATGCTGTCTGCATGCGCCACTAGCTGGGTTGCCGCAGCGCTTGGCACAGTGTCCAGCTTGTTCCATATTTGCACTACGGTAATGCTGCGAGCAATTTTTTGGGCTATAGTGGCCGCCAGGGCTGCGTCAGCTGCTATGGTTTGCGCAGCGGTAGAGGCGTCCAGCGTGGCGGCCAAATCGTGCAGGTGCAGCACGGCGTCGGCAGCACTGATCTCGTCCCACGCGCGGGCAATGCCTATTTGTTCTACTACGTCGGTGCTGTCGCGCAGGCCTGCGGTGTCGATGATGTGCAGCGGCACACCGTCGATTTGAATGGTCTGCTGCACCTTGTCGCGCGTGGTGCCTGCGATGGGGGTAACAATCGCCAGCTCGGCCCCGGCCAGCGCGTTGAGCAGCGAGCTTTTACCCGCATTGGGCTGCCCAGCAATGACTACTTTGATGCCCTCGCGCAGCAGCGCGCCTTGGGTAGTTTTGTGCAGCAGCTGCGCCGTGCTGTCGACTAAGGTTTGCAGTTGGCCGTGGGCATTGCCGCGCTGCAAGTGGTCAATCTCTTCTTCTGGAAAATCCAGCGTGGCCTCGACCAGCATGCGCAGGTGCACCAGCGCGTCGCGCAGGCTGTGCACCTGGCGCGAGAACTCACCAGCCAGCGACCGGCTGGCGCTGCGGGCGGCAGCTTCGGTGCTGGCGTCGATCAAATCGGCAACGGCTTCGGCCTGCGCCAAGTCAATTTTGTCGTTTAAAAAAGCGCGCTCGGTAAATTCGCCAGGGTTGGCTACACGCAGTCCCATGGCTTGCCCCGCTTGCAGGCAGCGGGCCAGCAGTAGCTGCAGCACTACCGGGCCGCCGTGGGCTTGCAGCTCCAGTACGTCTTCGCCGGTGTAGCTGTGCGGCGCGGGGAAGTGGATGGCCAGGCCGTGGTCGATGGGCGTGCCGTCAGCATCGCGCAGCGGCAGGTAGGTGGCCAGGCGCGGTTGCAGTGCCTTGCCGCACAGCGCGGCTACTACTGGCTGCACCGATGCGCCTGACACGCGCACGATGCCCACTGCACCTCGGCCGGGTGCTGTGGCGATGGCAACGATGGGGTCGGTATGACGGGCTAGCATGGTGCGAATTTGAAAATTTTAGTTGGCGTTGTTTGATGCAGCATGGTAGCGCAGGTGGATGGCGCAGGGTGTGCACTGGATTTTAATTTGTCGATGCACAAGG
>JAYTPK010000208.1:0-1601 GCA_043747295.1 Polaromonas sp.
AACATGAACCCGGCCGTGGTGCAGGCGTTGGCCCAACGTGGCCACCGGATGGATGTCATCAACGACTCGTATCAGGACTTTGGCGCGGGGCAATTCATCTGGCTTGCTGGAGACCCGGGGATTGAGGGCTACATAGCGGCAAGCGATTCAAGGCGCGACGGCATGGCAGTGGGCTATTAGGCATTAATTCGCCATTAATTTGCCATTAATTTGCATCATTTATGCCTCTATCGCCCTAAATACGGGCGCAAGCAGCTATTAATATCATAGTGAACACTTTAGTCTCTAAGCCTATCGGCGCAGGCCTGTTGCTGGCCGTGCTGGGCTCAATTGCCTTCAGCGGCAAAGCCATCATCGTCAAGCTGGCCTACCGCTACGGCGTAGACGCGGTCACGCTCATCATGCTGCGCATGTTGTTTGCGCTGCCGATTTTTGCCGTGATGGCGTGGTGGGCCAGCCGGGGCAAACCGCCGCTTACGCGCAGTGATTGGCTGGGGGTACTGGGCCTGGGATTTACCGGCTACTACCTGGCCAGCTTTCTGGATTTTGCGGGGCTTGCGTACATCAGCGCGTCGCTGGAGCGGCTGATTTTGTACTTGAATCCAACGCTGGTCATGCTGCTGGGCTGGGGTCTGTACCAGCGCAAAATCAAACCGATGCAGATGCTGGGCATGGCCATCAGTTACTGCGGTGTGGCACTGGTGTTTGGCCAGGAAGTGTTGCTGCAGGGGCCAGGCGAGCGTAGCAACACAGGATGGGGTGCGCTGCTGGTATTCGGCAGCGCCATCAGCTACGCCATTTATCTGATTTACAGCGGCGAGCTGGTCAAGCGCCTCGGCGCGCTGCGCCTCGTGGGCCTGGCAACCACGGTAGCGTGTCTGCTGTGCATTGCGCAGTTTGTAGTGCTGCGCCCGATCAGCTCCGCGCTGGTGGTTGCGCCCGAAGTGCTATGGCTGTCACTGCTGAATGCCACTGCGTGCACAGCGGTGCCAGTGCTGATGGTGATGATGGCCATTGAGCGCATTGGCTCTGGCCTGACAGCGCAAACCGGAATGGTGGGGCCCATGTCAACTATCTTGATGGGCGTGGTGATTTTGGGTGAACCGTTTACCGCCTGGGTTGCCGCGGGAAGCGCGTTGGTGATAGCGGGTATTTTTGTATTCAGCCGGGCAAAAACCTGATGCTTTTCTAAACTTCATGTCGGCTAGCGCTATGCATCGCAACAGGGCTACTGCGTGGCAGCGGCTGGGTTGAAGGTAGGCGAGTCCCGTGAGATATTCACGTCGCTGGTGAAAGATTAATGCTATGTATTCAGTAGCTGCTTGCGCCCGTATTAATTGGCCTGGTGGCCAAATTAACACTTAAAATTTTTGAAAATGGCGTTTTTTCGATCACTACATTTTTAAAAACTGACTTTTGCAGCAGTTTTCGCCTTGCACAGATGTGCAACGCATTGGAAAGCAGTCAAAATTGCTCTCATGCTGACTCAGATTCAATTCTCAAAGCTTGCGTGGTTTAGCGCTCTTCTTATTGCAGCAGACCATTTTGCGCTGGCCGGTGAAAGTCATGCTTTCACTGGGGAAAGCTGCCATCTCACAAGA
>JAYTPK010000209.1:0-1600 GCA_043747295.1 Polaromonas sp.
CCCGTCACATACACGCCGTCAAAGCAGCTGGCGTCAAAGTCTTTGATAGCGGGGTTGAGCTTGCCTATGGCGGCTTTCATGCCGGCTACTTCCTGGTAGATCAACGCGTCGCAGCCAATGATGACGCGAATTTCTTCTACCGTGCGGTTGTGCGCTACCAGCTCTTCGCTGGTGGGCATGTCGATGCCGTACACGTTGGGGTAGCGCACGGGCGGCGCGGCGCTGGCCAGGTACACCTTGCGCGCGCCTGCGTCGCGGGCCATCTGCACTATTTCTTTGCTGGTGGTGCCGCGTACGATGGAATCGTCAACCAGCAGCACATTGCGGCCTTTGAACTCGCTGTTGATCGTGTTGAGCTTTTGGCGCACTGACTTTTTGCGCACTGCCTGGCCGGGCATGATAAAGGTGCGGCCTACGTAGCGATTTTTGACAAAGCCTTCGCGGTACGGCAAGCCCAGCAAGTGCGCTAGCTGCTGGGCACTGGGGCGGGATGATTCTGGGATGGGAATGACCACGTCGATTTGGTCGGGTGGCACAGTAGATATGACACGCTTGGCCAGCGTTTCGCCTAAATTTAAGCGCGCTTGGTAAACCGATATGCCGTCCATCTCCGAGTCAGGCCGTGCCAGATAGACGAATTCAAAAATGCAGGGGTTTAACTGCGTCTTAACAGCGCACTGCTCGGTGTGTACTTGGTTTTGCAGGTCGATGAACACGGCCTCACCCGGCGCAATGTTGCGCAACAAATGGTGGCCCGTGCCTTCCAGAGTCACTGACTCGCTGGCCACCATGATGGTGCCATCGGCTGATTGGCCCATGCACAGTGGGCGAATGCCAAAGGGGTCACGAAACGCCAGCAAGCCGTGGCCGGCGATCAGCGCCACCACGGCGTACGAGCCCTTCACGCGCGCATGCACGCCTCGCACGGCGGCAAACACATCAGCAGGCCTAAAGTTTGACGAAAGTTGCCCTTCGGTCAACAGTGGCAAGCCACGGGTGGTTTTTTCCAGCTCGTGGGCCAGCACGTTGATCAATACTTCAGTGTCACTGTCGGTGTTGATGTGGCGGTGGTCGGCGTTGAACAGCTGCTCTTTTAAAACATCTACGTTGGTCAGGTTGCCGTTGTGCGCCAGCACAATGCCAAACGGTGCGTTGACATAGAAGGGCTGCGCTTCTTCTTCGCTGAACGCGTTGCCTGCAGTGGGGTAGCGCACCTGGCCCAAGCCAATGTTGCCGGGCAGTGCACGCATGTTGCGGGTACGAAAAATATCACGCACCATGCCTTTGGCCTTGTGCATATAAAACTTCGGTCCCAGCTGGGTGACGATGCCTGCAGCGTCCTGGCCGCGGTGTTGCAGCAGCAGCAATGCGTCGTAAATTAGCTGATTGACGGGCGACTGCGAGGCTACGCCTACGATTCCACACATGGTAATTTTCCTTGACTTATTAGGTTATTGCGTCTATTGCAACCCGCCGCTGCTTGAATGTACTGCCCTAACTGCGCAGGTAAAACTGGTTTGATACTTTTGAGCAAATCTGACAATGCACCTGCACCCGCAGACTGCTGCCACCACGCGCCGTTTTTAAGCGGCGTCATCAG
>JAYTPK010000210.1:0-34253 GCA_043747295.1 Polaromonas sp.
TAGAGCGCTCACCACGCGGCGCGATCAGGTCTGTAGCCGCAGAACCCCCGCCACGCCGGCCAGATCAGGTCGATGGTGTACTCAGCGCAGCGGCATAAAGGAGGAATAGGCGGCCCTAGGCCGCCATGGGGGACAGCCGCGTAGCTGAGTACACCACCGGCCTGATCCCGTGAAACCTAACCCAGTCACGTAATGAACATCGACATCTCTCAGGCAAAGAGCTAAGCACAGCTGCAACTTAACGCACAGTTGCATATCCAAATAATGTTATCCACATTTGCTTAAAACTAAACCTGTATCATCACCAACATGCTGGAACAACGGATTGAAAAACACTTTATTGATAGCGCCGACCTGAAATACCAGGCCGCGTTGGCATTGTCCAAGCCCATTGCGCAGGCCACCCAGGCTATTTTGGCCAGTGTCACCAGTGGTGGCAAAGTGTTGGCTTGTGGTAACGGTGGGTCTGCTGCAGATGCGCAGCACTTTGCTGCTGAATTTATAGGCCGCTACGAGCGCGAGCGGCCTGAGCTGGGAGCCATTGCCCTGACGACCGACAGCTCCATCATCACCGCCATTGCCAATGATTATGACTTTACCGTCATCTTCTCTAAACAAGTGCGCGCACTGGGCATAGCAGGCGATGTGCTGCTGGCTATATCGACCAGCGGTAATTCTGCCAACATCATTGCCGCTATTGAAGCGGCCCACGCGCGCGAGATGACGGTGGTAGCGCTGACGGGCAAGGGCGGCGGCAAGATAGCAGGGCTGCTGCGCGAGACCGATGTACACATTTGCGTGCCCCACGACCGTACTGCCCGGATACAAGAAGTGCATCTTTTAACCCTACACTGTATTTGTGATGGTGTAGACACCCAATTACTTGGAGAACAGGAATCGTTATGACACTTGCTATGAAAACTTTACCGCGTTGGTTAGCCACAGCGGCTGTAGTGGCCACATTGGGCAGCGTCTTGTCGGCCTGCGTGCCTTTAGTCATTGGTGGTGCCATCGTGGGCGGTAGCCTAGTGGCCACCGACCGCCGCACCTCGGGCGCGCAGCTAGAAGACGAAGGCATTGAGCTGCGCAGCGCCAACCGCCTGCGCGAGGCCATGGGCGACCGCGCCAACGCCAAAGCCACCAGCTACAACCGCCAGGTGCTACTGACCGGTGAAGTACCTACTGAAGAAGACAAAAAACTGGCCGAACAAACCGTGAGCAAGGTTGAAAACGTCCAAAAAATCGTCAACGAACTGGGCGTGCTGGGTAACAGTACTTTTAGCCAACGCTCTGGCGACACGCTGGTCACTGGCAAAGTCAAAGCCGCCTTTGTCGATGCTAAAGACATCTATGCCAACGCCTTTAAAGTAGTTACCGAGCGTGGCGTAGTGCACCTGATGGGCCGCGTTACCCAGCGCGAGGCCGACCGCGCTACCGAAATTACCCGCTCCGTCAGTGGTGTGCAAAAAGTGGTGCGTATTTTTGAAATCATCGCTGACGAAGAGCTGCAGCGCCAGTTGCCACAGCCCGGCAAGCCTGCCAGTGCACCGGCTAATCCGAGCTAACAACTTCAGTTCTGCAGTTCAAACCACTGGGTTTGCTTTGAAGGACGGGCGTTAGTTGTTCAAGAATGACTTGGGCAAGAGGTCTTCAAGGTGGATGACTTCTACAGACTCGCTCGATGTAAAGCCGTGGTCATTAGTAAGTATGAATTTGCAGCCAGCCAGAGCGGCCGTAGCATAATGGAGCGCATCAATCAGCTTCATGGCCCGTTTTGGCGATAGCTCGGCAGCGAGTTCAAATACTTTTTTGGTGTGCGACAGCACGGTTATAAATTCATCGTTGTTGAAAAATTCCTTAAACTCGCTGACCCTCAGTGTGTCGTTAACCTGGTAAGGCCTGTACAAGGTTTCAGCGACTACAGCATCTCCCGTGTAGGCGACAGACAGCCCATCACTGAACAACTGGAAGAACGGCACGACGCTATCAAAATAGCGGTCGTGTCTGTCCAAGAAATAAATGAAGATGTTGGTGTCCACATAGACACGCTGACCTCGCACGCGAGCCAGAACCTTGTCTATCTTGTCCATGAATTGCGAAGTTTCTCAATAGAGTTTTCGATCTCTTCATGGGTGTTTCCCCATAGGCCTTTGCCAACACCAGCAAAAGACATGATGTCTCGCTTCGCAGCGTGCCGTTTGCTGGGTATCAGCATTAATACGCCGTTAGACAAACTGACCTCAATAGTGTCATTGGTAGCAACATGATTTTGACGGCTCCACTCTTGCAAAAGGTCTGCAGGGATGGTGACTTGCCCTTTTTCTCGAAGTTTTACCTGTGGCATAGCAATGAAATTGTTAGTAGGAAATTAGAAATTATATCTTACGTAAGATAATATGGGTTTGTCAGTCTGTAGCCAGATAATTTTGTACCTGACATGTAACCCGATTACTGCGAAAATGTAATTTGATTACACGGCCCTCAGGGTTGCGATCACACACCACAGAGAGATTGAAGCACCATGGAAAGCCGCATCCCCCGCCACGCCACCAAGATTGTCGCTACCCTAGGCCCCGCGTCTAACACGGTGGAGCTGCTGGAGAAGATGATCAACGCCAAGGTGAGCGTGGTGCGGCTGAACTTCAGTCACGGCACGGCGCAAGACCACATCAAGCGTGCCACCATGGTGCGCGAGGCTGCCAAGCGCACGGGCCGCGAGGTGGCTATCATGGCCGACCTGCAGGGCCCTAAAATTCGCGTGGGCAAGTTTGCCAAGGGCTCCATCATGCTGGAACCCGGTAAAAAGTTTGTTCTGGACGGTGCCCGCACTGAGCTGGGCGACGACGGTGCCGTGGGCCTGGACTACAAAGACTTGCCGCGCGACGTGAAAGCTGGCGACGTGCTACTGCTCAACGACGGCTTGATCGTGCTGACTGTAGACGCTGTGAAAGGCGAGGCGGTGCACACCACGGTCAAGCTGGGCGGCGAGCTGTCCAACAACAAAGGCATCAACAAACAAGGCGGCGGTTTGACTGCCCCGGCGCTCACAGCCAAAGACATGGATGACATTAAAACCGCCATGTCGTTCCAGGCCGACTATGTGGCCGTGAGCTTTCCGAAAAACGCCACCGACATGGAAATGGCGCGCCAGCTGTGCAACGTGGCCGGAGCCGAATATAAACACAAGCCGGGCTTGATTGCCAAAATCGAGCGTGCCGAGGCCATCCCCCACCTGGAAGCCATCCTCAAAGCCAGCGACGGCATCATGGTGGCGCGCGGTGATTTGGCTGTTGAAGTGGGCAACGCGGCAGTGCCAGCACTGCAAAAACGCATGATCAAAATGGCCCGCGAAATGGACAAGTTTGTCATCACCGCCACGCAAATGATGGAAAGCATGATCACCGCGCCCGTGCCCACCCGCGCCGAGGTGTCTGACGTAGCCAACGCCGTGCTGGACGGGACGGATGCCGTGATGCTGAGCGCCGAAACTGCATCAGGCAAATACCCGCTGGAGACCGTGCAGCAAATGAGCAGCATTTGCGAGGCCGCCGAAAGTGCCGAAGCCGTGGAGCTGGACGCCGACTTTACCGGTAAACGCTTTGACCGCATCGACCAGTCCATTGCCATGGGCGCGCTGTTCACGGCGCACCACTTAAATGCCAAAGCCATTGTGGCGCTGACCGACAGCGGGTCGACCCCGCTGTGGATGAGCCGCCACCGCATCCACGTGCCCATTTACGCGCTCACCCCCAAAGTGTCGACGCAACGCAAAATGGCGATTTACCGCAACGTACGCCCGCTGCTGATGGACACCAGCATTGACCGCGACAGCGCGCTCACGCAGGCTGAAAACCACCTGAAAAAGCGCGGCATTGTGCAAACCGGCGATGTCTACGCGATTACCTGTGGTGAGCCGATGGGTGCACCGGGGGGCACCAATATGCTGAAAATTTGCCGCGCTGCATAAAGTGACCAAGTTGTCATGCAAGCTGTCATGCAGCACGCTATTAATTTTATAGCTGTCCGAGCAATAAATACTTGGACTATCGGCATAAAACACTGGTAAAAGAGTGCTTCAAGGGCTGCTGACAAGAACCGTTAAAATTACAGGTTACGAACCGGTTACCAACTTTTTAACGCTTCAATTCAGGATATTTTTATGGCACTCGTCTCAATGCGTGAACTGCTCGACCATGCAGCAGTCAACGGCTACGGCATACCCGCTTTCAACGTCAATAATTTAGAACAAGTGCAAGCGGTGATGGAGGCTGCCAACGAAGTGGGCGCTCCCGTCATCTTGCAGGCCAGTGCCGGTGCACGCAAGTATGCTGGCGAGGCATTCATCAAGCATTTGATCCAAGCCGCTATTGAGCAGTACCCCCACATCCCCTTGGTCATGCACCAAGACCACGGCCAAAACCCAGCGGTGTGCCAAGGCGCGATAGACCTGGGCTTTAGCTCGGTGATGATGGACGGCAGCCTGGAGGCCGACGGCAAAACCATTGCCAGCTACGACTACAACGTCAACGTCACCCGCCAAGTGGTGGATATGGCGCACAAGCTGGGCGTGACGGTAGAGGGTGAGCTGGGCTGCCTGGGCAGCCTGGAGACCATGCAAGGCGACAAAGAAGACGGCCACGGCACCGACGCGGTAATGACCCGCGAGCAGCTGCTCACCGACCCCGAGCAAGCCGCAGATTTTGTCAAGCGCACCCAGCTGGACGCACTGGCCATAGCCATTGGCACCAGCCACGGCGCGTACAAATTTACCCGCAAGCCGACGGGCGACATTTTGGCGATTGACCGCATCATGGAGATCAACCGCCGCTTGCCCAACACGCATTTGGTGATGCACGGCAGCTCCAGCGTGCCGCAAGATTTGCTGGCCACCATCAACCAGTACGGCGGCAAGATGAAAGAAACCTACGGCGTGCCAGTGGAAGAAATTCAAAAAGCCATCAAGTTTGGTGTGCGCAAGATCAATATCGACACCGACATCCGCCTGGCCATGACAGCAGCAGTGCGTAAATTTTTGCATGAGAACCCAGACAAGTTTGATGCGCGCGAATGGCTCAAGCCTGCACGTGCAGCAGCGCAGGCCATTTGCCAACAGCGCTATGTAGAGTTTGGCTGCAGCGGCCAGGCTGGCCATATCAAAGGCCACAGCTTGCAGGTGGTGGCTGGGCAGTACGCTAAGGGTGAGCTGGCTCAGCTGGTGCACTAGGGCCTTTTTGAGCTATTGAGGTGCTTTTGGTAATGAAAAGTGCTCGTAGTCCAAGTATTTATTGACTAGTTTGCTATTGAATTTGTAGTGTCATGCTCGGTTGCTCGGTTGCTCGGTTGCTCGGTTGCCAAGGTCGAAGTCGGGCTCCCCTGCTGCAATGCATGGTGCCCTTGTTTAGCCGTGGCGGGCGGCGGGACATATCGCTGCAAAAACTTCCGCGAAAACGCGCGGCAAATGGTAGTTATCGGTAGATGGTGGGCCGCACCTTGCTGCAGTTTTTCCAGCGATACGCTCCCACCGCTCACCCTGGGCGATTTAGTAGTTAAGGCACGCGGGGCGGTGTTTGTAGCTGCCTCAGTTGCCGTGACTATCTGCGCGCTTGACTTCCTCTCTTTTATCCTCAGCCCACTACAAGCGGCCTGCAGCGCCGTAGGTCTGTCGCCACCGATTCGAACTTCGGGCTCGAGGAACGCAAACGCAGGGGATTAGAAATTTAGGCTGTCTGAGCGCTTGCGCGAGTTCCTAAATTTCCCCCGGAGTGCGTACCGCAGATGCTTGCCCGCAGGGCCCGTGGTTCGGGTGGCGATAGCCCTACGGCGCAGCAGGTTGCGTTCTAGTACAACGAACAACAGACAAAGAACATCGACCAAAGCCCCAAGCTGCGATAATCAAAAAACCAGCGAAACTAACCGCACGCGCCCACTGTCCGAGATATTTTTGTGAACACAACTACAGCCTCTTTGCACACCTCTACCATCACCTCGCTGCCCCTCCTGGCACGCGGTAAAGTGCGTGACAACTATGCCGTGGGCACCGACCGTATTTTGATGATCGCCAGCGACAGGCTTAGCGCGTTTGATGTCATCATGGGCGAGCCGATTCCTGGCAAAGGCGCGCTGCTTACGCAAATGGCGCTGTTTTGGTTTAACAAATTAGGCCATCTTTGCCCCAACCACTTAACTGGAGATACACCCGAGAGCGTGGTGACAGAGGCAGAAAAAGTACAAGTTAAAGACCGTGCCATGCTGGTCAAACGCCTTAAACCTCTGCCGATTGAGGCCGTAGTGCGCGGTTATTTGGCCGGCAGCGGCTGGGCTGAATACCAGCAAAACCAGTCTGTGTGTGGCGTGCCGCTGCCAGCAGGCTTGGTGAATGCTGCCAAATTGCCCCAACCTATCTTTACCCCTGCAGCTAAGGCCCAGATGGGGGAGCATGATGAGAATATTTCGTACCAACAAATGGTCGACACCGTCGGCGCAGACTTGGCTGCCCGCATCCAAACCACCAGCTTAGCCATCTACAAAGCCGCTGCTGAGTTTGCTCTGACCAAAGGCATCATCATTGCAGATACCAAATTTGAATTTGGCTTAGACCAAGACGGCACGTTGACCCTGATGGACGAAGTGCTCACGCCTGATAGCTCGCGCTTTTGGCCGCTGGACACCTATGCCCCTGGGCGCAACCCGCCCAGCTACGACAAGCAGTTTGTACGCGATTGGTTAGAGACGGCCACTGTGCAAGGCAAGCTGTGGGACAAAACCGCACCTGCACCACAGCTGCCTGCCCACGTTATCAGTCACACCGCCAACACCTACCGCGAGGCGTTGCAAAGGCTTACCACCTAGCTATTTGCAAATGCCATATTCATGGGATAGCAAGGCAGGGCAGGAGCATCTACACTGCGCCTATTGTTAAGGAGTTTTTATGAAACAAGTTACCCGATTATCTAGCTTGCCACACAGCGTGGGTTTGGCCTTAGTGTCTACTTTACTGCTCAGCAGTGCCAGCTGGGCGGCAGCCCAGGCCAGCACTGCAAGCGATAACGATGGCGCTCGCTGCATTTTGGCCGGCCGCTTGGATGCCAACCAGCGCTGGGCACCGCAAGCGCGTGGTGTTGAATTACTTGATGCTAGCGGCAAGCGTGTGCTAACTTCTGATAAGTCTGCTTTGAGCAATGTCAAGCAAGTGCGCATCTCCAGCCCGGCGTTATTGTCGCAGTGCAACGGCAGCCAAGCCTTAGCCAAAGGTGATGATTTGGCCAAAACTGCCAAAGCCACCGTGCCCGCCGTGTCGGCCAATGCCGAGCCCGTGACGGTGCAGGCGGTGGCTTTTCCACCGCTCAAAGTAGGTGGTGATTTGGTAGAACTGCGCCTGGATGTGCAGCCGCAGCGTGTGGTCAATCTCACCCGCTGATCTTCACCGCCAACAGCTTAGTGGTTCTCTTTACGCCAGCAGGCTAGAACGCCAAGCTGGGCGACTACAATAGGCCAGCAAGATTCATGCCGCCATGTCGCCACACCACCCTACCCCACTCACCACCCTTTGTTTTACCCTTTTGGGGCTATGTTTAGCGCTGGCCAGCGCTGGGGCATGGGCTGAAAAGGCTGACAAAAATAAGCCCATGAACATTGAGTCCGATGCCTTGCGGTATGACGACTTAAAGCAAACCAGTATTTTTACTGGCAATGTAGTGATAACCAAGGGCAGCATCATTTTGCGCGGCGCGCAGGTCGATGTGAGCCAAGACCCCGAAGGTTTCCAGTTTGGCACTGCCATAGAAAAAGACGGCAAGCGCGCTTTCTTTAGGCAAAAACGTGACACCGTAAAAGGCGAGCCAGAAGAGTGGATGGAAGGCGAAGCCGAGACCATTTACTACGATGGCAAAGCCGATACCGTCACCTTCACCAAAGCCGCCGTGCTGCGCCGCTACCGAGGCGCGGTGGTCAGCGACGAAACCCAAGGCAACCAGATTGTGTACAACAATCTAACGGACGTATTTAACGTGGTTGGTGGTGCAGGCAATGTCAGCGCCACTAATCCCACGGGCCGCGTGCGCGCGATGATCAGCCCGAAAAGCGCCAGCTCTGCCCCCGCTGCCACCACGTCACCTGCCCCACTGCGCCCCAGCACCACGATAGGCGGAGAGCGCAAGTGAGCGACGAGCAGGCCCAAGCCCAAGCCCATGACCTAGCACAGCAGGTAGGCCAGGCTGCGCCTATAGCCCCACCAGTCGCCCCACCAGTAGCGTTGCGCAGCTTGACCGCTACAGGTTTGCAAAAATCCTACGGTGCTCGCATGGTGGTTAAGGACGTGTCTTTATCGGTCACGCAGGGCGAAGTGGTGGGTTTGCTAGGCCCCAACGGTGCAGGCAAGACCACGTCGTTTTATATGTTGGTAGGCTTGGTGCGTGCAGACGCTGGCGCCATCACCATCAACGGCCAGCGTGTTGAGCGCTTGCCGATTCACCGCCGCTCACGTCTGGGGCTGAGTTATTTGCCTCAGGAAGCCTCGATTTTTCGCAAGCTGACCGTGTCTGAAAACGTGCGTGCTGTGCTAGAGCTGCAGCGCGACGCCGCAGGCAAACCGCTGCGCAAAGCTGAGATTGAAAACCGCCTGCAAGCTTTGCTCAAAGACCTGCGGGTAGACCATCTGCATGACTCGCCCGCACCAGCCCTGTCGGGTGGTGAACGCAGGCGTGTAGAGATTGCACGTGCTCTGGCAACTGACCCGCAGTTTATTTTGCTAGACGAACCCTTTGCAGGCATTGACCCGATTGCGGTAATTGAAATTCAGCGCATCATCAGCTACCTTAAGTCGCGCGGCTTAGGGGTGCTGATCACCGACCACAATGTGCGCGAGACACTGGGCATTTGCGACCATGCTTTCATCATCAGCGATGGCCATGTGCTAGCGCAAGGTGCACCCAAAGATATCGTAGACAACCCCGATGTCCGGCGCGTCTACTTGGGTGAAAATTTCCGCATGTGACTACCATGAGGCAAGGCCTAAGCTTAGGGGTATCGCAGCACTTAACCCTCACGCCACAACTGCAGCAGTCTATCCGCTTACTTCAGCTGTCCACCATGGAGTTGGCGCAAGAGATCGACCAGATGCTGCAAGATAACCCGTTTTTAGAGCAAGACAGTGCCGAGCAAGGCTACGAAGAAGTGCTGCAGGCTGAGCGCCTGGCTGCAGAGCGCGACAGCACGCCTGCTGAAACTTCAGAGTCCTCCGAGTGGGACTACACGCAGCGCACCGCAGAAGCTGCGCCTGAGAAAACTAGTGATACCAACAACGACAGCGAGGCCAGCCTGGACGGCGCACCTGAGGCCAATATCACTGACGACTGGGAAGGCGAAGGTAGCCACGAAGTAGCCGCTGACGATGCCGAATGGGGCAACGACGCCCCAGCGCGCAACAACAACAGCCACGACGGCGACGATGTAGATGCCTCGTCAATGAGTGCAGAGCACGTCACCCTGCAAGACTTTTTGCACCGCCAAGCGCTAGGCCTGCGCCTGCAAGACGAAGACCGTGGTGCGTTGATGTTCTTGATCGAGTCACTCAACGACGACGGCTACCTGGAAGATGATTTTGAATCATTGGCTGAAAGCCTAGGCGCGACCACGCTGGAAGATATTGAAGAGCTAGTACAACGCTTTAGCATGGCGCTGAAATTTCTGCACCATATGCAGCCCGAAGGCGTAGGCGCTAGAAACTTAGGCGAATGTTTGACGTTGCAACTGCGCTCACTGCCCAAGCGCACGCCAGCGGTAGACGCCGCGCTGGCAGTGTGCGCGCAGCCCATGGACTTGCTGGCACGGCGTGATGTCAAACGCTTGACCGCGGTGTGTGCGTTATCAGCCGAGCTGGTCAAAGAAGCCATTGCCGTGATCATTAAGCTAGACCCCAAGCCTGGCCGACGTTTTGCCGACACCGAGCGCAATATCATCACGCCCGATGTGATTGTGACAGCGCAAGGCAAAGGTGCATCGGCTAAATTCAAAGTGCAGCTTAACCAAGCAGTGATGCCGCGCCTGCGCGTGCACGACATCTACGCCCAAGCCTTAAAGGGCGGCAAAAGCAGCGGCCATGCCGCGCTGCAAGGGCGTTTGCAAGAAGCGCGCTGGTTTATCAAAAATATCCAACAGCGCTTTGACACTATTTTGCGTGTGAGCAACGCAATTGTCGAGCGGCAGCGTAACTTTTTTGTGCATGGCGCGCTGGCCATGCGGCCGCTGGTGCTGCGCGAGATAGCCGACGAGCTGGGCTTGCACGAGTCCACCATCAGCCGTGTAACCACAGCCAAATACATGGCCACGCCGTACGGCACCTTTGAGTTGAAATACTTTTTTGGCTCGGCACTGAATACGCAAACCGGGGCTAACGCCTCAAGCACGGCAGTGCGCGCCTTAATAGCGCAATTTATAGCTGCAGAAGACCGCAAAAAACCGCTGTCGGATAACGCCATTGCCGACATGCTCAAAGAACAAGGCATTGAGTGCGCACGCCGCACCGTCGCCAAATACCGCGAAGCCTTGCGCATTGCGCCGACCAATTTACGCAAAACACTGTGAACGCACCATGTCCATGAACCATCTTCAATTATTTTTGCCCTGCGCAGGTGGCGTGGAAGAGCTGCTGGGCCACGAGGTGCATGGCATCACCAAGCAGCCTGTGAGCGTAGTACGCGGCGGTGTGATGCTGGAGGGCAGCTGGCGCGATGTGATGCAGCTAAACCTGTGGAGCCGCTTGGCCGTGCGCGTGCTGGTGCAGTTGCAGCACCGGCCGTACAGAGATGAAAAAGATTTATACGACGCTGCCAGTGAGGTGGCTTGGGAGCTGTGGTTTACCAATAAAAATACCTTCAAAATCGACATGACCTCGCAGCACAGTCCACTCAAAAGTTTGAACTTTGCGGCGCTGACCATTAAAGATGCGATTGCCGATCGCTTTAGGCACAAGAGCGGTGCGCGGCCCGATGTCGACACCCACTGGCCCCATGTGCGCGTGCATGCCCACCTGAACACCGACACCGTCACTTTGTATATCGACACCAGCGGCGAGCCACTGTTTAAGCGCGGATGGCGGCAAGACAAGGGCGATGCACCGCTGAAAGAAACCTTGGCCGCCGCCATGCTGGCCGCTAGCGGCTGGAGCCCTGAGCAGCCGCTGTACGACCCGTGTTGCGGCAGCGGCACCATTGCGATTGAAGCTGCGCAAATAGCGCTCAACATTGCACCGGGCTTGCAGCGCCCGTTTGCGTTTGAGCGCTATTTGCCATTTCAAAAACATGTGTGGGAGCCTATCCATGAACAAGCCGCTGATGCTGCCACGGCAGGCCCTGCGAACGACAAAGAAATCACTATCTTTGGCAGTGACGTAGCCCACCGCATGGTGGACTTTGCACAGCGCAACGCTGAACGCGCTGGTGTAGCCCACGCGGTGCAGCTGCGCGGTGGCGATGCGTTGCAACGCATGCCGCCGTGTGGCACAGAGCGCAAGCCGGTGATGATGATCAACCCGCCGTACGGTGAGCGTATTGACGTGGCCGGTATTGCAGGCAGGCCGCGCGATGCGGATCGCTATGCGCCCGTGAATGTGCCCGCCGGTGTACCCAGCAGTGCGCACGCTAGTGCGCCGCAGTCAGTGGATTCGGATGACTTTTTTGTACAGCTCGCCACCCACTGGAAAACCCATTTCGATGGCTGGACCGCTTGGATATTGGCACCCGACATGAAGCTGCCAGGCCGCATGCGCTTGAAAGAATCACGCCGCGTGCCCATGTGGAACGGCCCCATCGAATGCCGCCTGTTTAAGTTTGATGTGCAAGGCCGCAGACCACCCACCGCTAAAGATGTACCGCCTGGTGCCGTGGGCGAAACTGCTGGGGGAAGCGCGCGGTGACAGTGGCCGGTGCTGCTTTGGTGGTGATCGACACCAACATCGTGTTAGACCTGTTTCTCTTTAGCGACCCGCGTTGTGAAGCTTTAAAACTGGCTTTGCAGAACCAGAAGCTACGTTGGATCAGCACCCAAATAATGCGCGACGAGCTAGAGCGCGTGCTAGCCTACACCCAACTGCAGCCACGCATGGCGTTTTATGCCGTGACTGCAGCGCAAGTGTTAGCGCAGTTTGATGCGCACGCGCGCATCGCCGCGACTGCGCCGCGTGCAGTGTATGTGTGCAAAGATGAAGATGATCAAAAATTCATTGACCTTGCTGCTGCTCACAATGCGGTGCTACTGAGCAAAGACAAAGCGGTGCTGAGTATGCGCAAACGGTTAGTTCGATTGGGTGTTGCGGTCAGCAGTCAATGGGTGGGTGAGACCTCTTAGGCTGTGCATGGTTGAATGCTAAGCGCTATTAACTTCATAGCTGCTTGAGCAATGAATGCTTGGACTACAAGCACTTTTCATTGTTAAAATAAGTTTTTATCGCACATCAGGCGCATTGGGCAGCCCACGCTCACGCGGCGCATCAGCGCTAGCCGGGAAATGCTGTACCAACAGCGCAGACACTTCTTGCAGCGCCTGCGTTAAACCATCTTCAAAATTCCCCGCCGCAAACGCGGCTGACATGCGCGCGGTGACTGTCTGCCAATGCGTGGTACTGACGCAGCTGTTTAAGCCGCGGTCAGCTACTATTTCTATGGAGCGTTCGGCCAGCTGCAGGTAAATCAGCACGCCGTTGTTGTGCTCAGTGTCCCACATGCGCAGCTTGCCAAACATGGTGACTGCGCGCTCACGCACGCTGGCGTTGCGCCACAGGTAGCTGTTGGGCATGCCCGCTTCAACGCAAATGCGAATCTCGCCGGTGTGGCGCGCCTCGCTGGCGGTGACGTAATTTTCCAAGCGCTTTAGTAGCTCTGGCGGCACTGCGCGGCGCGTGTCAGACCCGTCCATCCAGCGGTGGCGCAGTATGCGCTGTAGCCGACCAAAGAAGCTGTAGGTGCGTGCTGGGGCTGGGGTTTGGTTCATGGTGAGATATCTTTCAGCACACGCGCATTAATAGTCACCGCTGGCACCACCGCCGCCAAAGTCGCCGCCGCCGCCCGAGCTAAAGCCGCCTCCTGAACCGCTTGAACCGCTTGACCCGCCCGACCAACCACCGCCACCGTAGCCACCGCCGCCGTAGCTGCCGCCCCCACTTTGCCAGCCGCGCAAGCCTGCAACCAACGCAAAAATCAACGCCACCACAAAGGCAATTACCGCTATCACTGCACTGGCCGTGACCACAAAAGCCAACGCGCCCACCGCCCCACCAATGATGATGGAGCCAAGTTTGTTGCCAAAAATTGATTTTGAAATACCGTTGATGACGGGGACAAAAAAGATCAAGAAGAACAGTGCCTCCATCCAGCCAATATCACCAAACAATGATTTGACTGCGCCTTGCACTGTGCCTGGAACACCACCTGTTCCTGCACCTGTCCCACCCGCTGGCGGCAGGCTTTCAGCATCTACCAGCTGGGCAATGCGCTCGACCGTGTCTGACAGGCCACCGGCATAGTCGCCAGTGCGCAGCTTGGGCACCATGGCCTCGTCAATGATGCGTTTGGCCATCAGGTCAGGGATGGCACCTTCTAGGGTTTTGGCCACTTCAATGCGTAATTTGCGGTCGTTTTTGGCCACGATCACCAGCACGCCGTCACCCACATTTTTGCGGCCAATTTTCCAGTCATTGGCCACGCGGCTGGCGTAGCTGGCGATGTCCTCGGGCGCAGTGGTGGGCACCATCAGCACTACTACTTGGCTGCCCTTTTTTTGCTCAAGTGCCGCCAGCTTGGCCTCTAGCTGGCTGCGCGCATTAGCGTCTAAAGTACCGGTGGTGTCCACCACGCGCGCGGTCAGCGTGGGCACGGGCTGCACGCCTTGTGCATGCGATAGCGTGAGCGCCCAGGGGCTGAATGCGCACAGCCATGCCCATACTGTAAATACTATTAATTTCATAGCTGCTTGAGCAATAAATACTTGGACTACAGGCTTATTTGGCACCTAAAACAGGTGTTCCAACTGCCTGCAGCACTGGGTTTATTTTTTCTCAAAGCTCACGGCCGGTGGTGCGCTGATTTGCGTCTCGTTAGCCACCGTGAATTGTGGTTTTTCGTTGTATTTAAAAATCATGGCTGTCACGTTAGTCGGAAAGCTGCGTGACAACACGTTGTACTCGGCAATGGTTTTGATATAGCGGTCACGCGCCACGGTGATGCGGTTTTCGGTGCCCTCTAGCTGCACGCGCAGGTCACGAAAACCTTGGTTGGCTTTGAGGTTGGGGTAAGCCTCGCTCACCGCCATCAGGCGGCTGAGTGCGCCGCCCAGTTGGTTTTGTGCGTCTTGAAATTTCTTGAACGCTTCGGGGTTGTTCAGCGTCTCGGGGGTTACCGTCATAGATGTAGCCTTGGCGCGCGCCTCCACCACTTTGGTCAGCGTGTCTTGCTCAAAGTTAGCCTCACCTTTGACGGTGGCCACAATGTTAGGTATCAAATCAGCGCGGCGCTGGTATTGGTTGAGCACATCGCTCCAAGCGGCCTTGGTTTGCTCATCCAAACGCTGAAAATCGTTATAGCCACAGCCCGTTAGCAGCGCGCTAGCGGCTAAGATCACACTGGCCGCGAAAGTTTTAAACAGTTTTTGCATTGCCAACTCCTTGTTTGTTTGCACCCACGCAGGGTGACTTGGTCAAGCCTACACATTAGCATAGATCGATGCCAGTTTCTATAAATCAAGCCCTGGCCGCAGGCCATCGCCCAGGCCGCGTGGCACACGCCAGCGCGGGGCGATTGCTCATTGCTGGGGCGACAGGCGCGTTAGGCAATGCAGTGCTGCAGCGCGTGGTGGGCATGCAGCGTTTTATGCATACCAGCGTGCTTGCCACGCAAGCCATAGCGCCTGGCCTGCGTACCGTTAGCGCGCAGGTGGTGCAGGGTGATGTAAGCAGTTGGCAGGCAGCAGACCCAAGCCATGCGCACCACTGCGCCATTGTGATGTTTGACCCGCCACGTATGTTTTATGACCGCGAGCGCGCCCTGTGGTGCCCCGCACCCGAGCAGCTAGGCGCGCTGGCTGCGTGGCTGCATGCCAGCGGCGTGCGCACACTGGCAGTGGTGCTACCGCATGCCCAAGGCAGCTTGCCCGAAGCACTTAAACGCGGCTTGGCCAGCTTAGACGAACATGCCTTAGCAGCGGTAGGATTTGAACGTTTGTTGATTGTGCGCACGGCACAAAAGCCTGCTGCAGCATCGCACAGCAACATGCTGCACGGCCTGGCCGCGTGGATGCTGGGCATCACCCGAATGATGGTACCCAGCAGCGAGCAGCCCGTGCGCGCCACCAAAGTAGCCGAGTTGGTTGATTTGGTTTTGCTGCACATGCCGCTAGGCACTTGGGTGGCAGCGCCCGAGCTGGTGTGGCAGGCCGCGCAAGGCGATGTGGCCCACATGCGCAAGGTAGTGTTGGATTGGCTGGGAGTTGACCGCAAAGAGGCGGTCTAGCCAACAACTAAGCTGGCTTGGTGTCGATAAAACTCTGCCTCAGCGCCAGCTTGTCGTGCAGCTTGGCTAAGTTGGGGTAGTCGGTGCGCCAGTCAATCTGTGGAAACCGGAAGTCCAAGTACCCTAATACGCAACCCACCGCTATATCGGCCAAGCTAAAGTACACGCCTGCGCAATAGGCTTTGTCACCTAGGCCTTGGCTCACTGCTTTCATACCTGCGGTGATTTTGCCCATTTGGCGGTCAATCCACGCGCTGCTGCGCTGCTGCTCGGTACGGCCAGACCAGGTGGCCTCTAGGCGCGCCAAAATGGCAGCATCCAAAATACCGTCGGCCAGCGCTTCCCAGGTTTTCACCTCGGCACGCTCGCGGCCCATGGACGGAATCAGTTTGCCCACGGGCGACAGGGTGTCGATGTATTCCACAATCACGCGCGAGTCAAACAATGCTTCACCGCCCTCCATCACCAAGCAGGGCACTTTGCCTAGCGGGTTAGCGTCTGAAATGGTGGTGGTAGCTGACCAAACATCTTCGGTAACAAACGAGAAATCCAGTTTTTTCTCAGCCATCACAACACGCACCTTGCGGGCGTAAGGGCTGGTAACGGCGCCAATCAATTTCATAGGAGGGTCTTTTTCTTAGTCAGTTACGTATTCAATTTGTTTTGATTTTAGGGCAATACCGCACACTGCGATGCAAGAGAGTCAGGCCATAATATAAGCACAATTATTTACACTTAGGCCTTTTGTCCTAGAGGCCAGGGAGCACCCGTACGATGGAGTCAACACCTAGCGATTTGCCCGCCAGCCCAGGCGCGCCCCGCATACACATGGGCAATAGCCCGCTGAGCACGCCCCAGCAGTTGGCCATGAGCGACACCCACCCGGTGGAATTTAGTGGCTCGGGCAGCGAATATTTTCGGATTTGGATTGTCAATTTGTTACTGATATTGGTGACGCTTGGCATTTACATGCCATGGGCCAAGGTACGGCGCTTAAAGTATTTTTATGGCAACACCCGTATTGACGGTGATGCGCTAGATTTTCATGGCGAGGCGCAAAAAATGCTGCGCGGCACCCTGATTGCAGGGGTGTTTTTTGGTGTTTACTCTATGGCCTCGGGGTTTTCAGCTTGGGCCGGGTTATTGGCGGGCTTGGTGTTTGTAGCGGTGTGGCCGGTGCTGTACCGCGCCTCCTTGAAGTTTCGCCTACATAACAGCAGCTGGCGCGGCATCCGTATGCACCTGGCACCTAGCACCTTGCACGAGGTGTATTGGGCCGTGCTGCCGCCTAACTTATTGCTGATCGTGCCGTTTGCGATGCTAGCTTTTGAAAAGGCAGATTTGCCGTTGCAGGGTGCAGCAGACATGGCTTGGAACAGTGTGATGGGTGTTTTTGTTGTGCTTTTTATCGTGAGCTTGCCGTACTTTTTGTGGCGTATCAATCGCTATCGAATAGAGCATAGCGCTTGGGGCCCATTGCGTATGGAGTTTCGCAGCCACTATGTGGACATGTACAAAGTGGTGCTTAAAACCGCGTTCATGGCGCTATTAATTTTCACTATGTTTGTGGCCATCGCGCTCATGCTGGTGCCGGGCTTATTTTCTGGCTTGCGCACAGGCGCACGCGGTTTTTCAACCGCGTGGCTACTGATACCGCTGTTTATTGGTTTCATGGTGTGTATGAATATTTTGCCCCGCGCATACTACAACGCGCACAGCCAAAACCTGTTGTGGTCGCGCATGGGCAACAAGTTTGTGCGCTTCAAAAGCGATCTGGCGGCAGGCCCGTATATGCTGCTCCAATTAAAAAACTACGTGCTGATTGCCATCACTTTTGGGCTGTACTGGCCGTTTGCTGTGGTGGCCACGCGCCGGATGGAGATAGAAGCTGTGAGCTTGAAAACCCGCGTTGCCCTGAACACGCTGACCGACCAAGCGCGCCAGCCGCACACTGATGCGCTGGGCGATATGGCAGCAGACATGTTTGACATGGATATGGGTATTTAAATGACCGCTTTGCCGATGCGCTTTTTTGATGGTCGCAGCGCCCAGTTTCAGCACGTGCAGCTGTCGGTGCAGGGTGGCCGAGTGTTCATCCAAGCCACCGACAGCGGTCAGCAGCTGGGCCAATTTGATGCAAAAACCATCATCTGGCCCGAGCGCACCCGCAGCGGCGCACGCATGGTTAATTTACCCGATGGCGGCCACTTATTGGCCCCAGATGCCCGAGCCTACGATGCTTGGGCGGCCAGCCAACTGCCGCGCCCTGAGGGCTGGGTAGTGCGGCTGCAGCAAAGCTGGCGCGGCGTGGGGGTGGCTTTGGCCTTGATGTTGAGCTTAGTAGCCGCAGGTTATTTGTGGGGCTTGCCCATCGCAGCTAAGGGCATTGCCAGCCTAGTACCCTTGTCTGTGGACGAGGCCTTGGGCCGCAATGCGTTAACGCAGATTGACGGCAGCTGGATGCGCCCCAGCAAGCTACCGGTGGCCACGCAGCAGCGCTTAAGCGCACGGTTTGACGAGGCCATGCGCAAGGCCTACCCCAAGGGCTTGCCAGCTTACCGGCTAGAGTTTAGGCAGTCCACCATTGGCCCTAATGCTTTCGCGCTGCCCGGCGGCACGATGGTGATGACCGATGAGCTGGTCAACTTGGTCAAAGACGATGATGTGATCATGGGCGTGATGGGCCACGAGATTGGCCACGTTACCTTGCGCCATGGCATGCGCCAGCTGGTGCAGCTGACAGTGGTGCAGGTGGCTTTGTCGGCAGCGTTTGGCGACTATGGCACCTTGATTACCACTGCGCCGCTGATCTTGGGCAGTATGGCCTACAGCCGCAATGCCGAGCGCGAAGCCGATGACCACGCCATCCGTTTTATGCAGGCCAACGCCATATCGCCACTGGTGATGGTGAAGTTTTTTAGCACCATGCGGGCTGAGCAAAAAACCAAAGGCGAATCCACCCCGTTGGGTATTTCCATTATTTCATCCCACCCTGCTGACGAAGAGCGCATGGCCAAATTTAAAGCCGCAGCAGGCCAGAACTAGCGGCTCACAGGTGGCGTGCATGACTCGCTCTAAAATGCACCCATGACATTGAACGCTGGCCAAGCTATTGCCTTAGCACTGGATACTTTTGACATCGAAGCCGCAGCCTTGCGCGGCCTGCACGCTCGCTTGGCTGCACCGGGTGCACAGCAAGCGGCGTTTATCCAGGCTATGGGGTTGATTTTGGCCACGCGGGGCCGTGTGGTTGTGATGGGTATGGGCAAAAGCGGTCATATTGGCCGCAAAATCAGCGCTACCCTCGCTTCAACAGGCACAGCCGCCATGTTTGTGCACCCTGCAGAGGCCAGCCACGGAGACTTGGGCATGATCAAGTCGATTGACTGTGTTTTGGCAGTGTCTAACTCGGGTGAATCGGACGAGTTAAATGCTATTTTGCCGGGTTTCAAACGCATGGGCACACCACTGATTGCCATCACAGGGGGGGCGCAATCCACACTAGCCCAGCACGCCGCTGCCGTGCTGGACAGCTCGGTCGCTAAAGAAGCCTGCCCATTGAATCTAGCGCCCACGGCCAGCACCACCGCGCAGTTGGCATGGGGCGACGCATTGGCTGTAGCCCTGCTAGATGCTCGCGGCTTTAAGGCCGAAGACTTTGCCCGCTCCCACCCCGGCGGCAGCTTGGGCCGCAAGCTGCTCACCCACGTACGCGATGTCATGCGCTCAGGCGATGCCGTGCCCCGCGTGCCCGCTGACACCACATTTGTGACATTGATGCGCGAGATGAGCGCCAAAGGCTTAGGCGCTGCCGCTGTAGTAGACGCTGCAGGCCAACCGATAGGCATCTTTACCGACGGTGATTTGCGCCGCTTGGTTGAAAAAGGCAGCGACCTGCGCACCCTGACCGCCACAGATGTCATGTACCCTAAGCCCCGCACCGTCAGCGAAGATGCTTTGGCAGTCGATGCCGTAGCACTGATGGAAGCCCACCGTATCACCAGTGTTCTGGTGGTCAACGCGCAGGGCACGCTGGTGGGTGCGCTCAATACCAACGATTTAATGCGTGCGAAAGTGATCTAACACCATGGCTGCCCACAACGTATTTTCTGCTGACCTGTTGCAGCGCGCGCAAGCGATTAAGATTATTTTCTTCGATGTGGACGGCGTGTTAACCGATGGCGGCTTGCACTACAGCGAGGCCGGTGAGGTGATCAAACGCTTTCATGTACTAGACGGCCAGGGCTTCAAAATGCTACAACGCGCAGGCATTGTGGTGGCAGTCATCACCGGGCGCGACAGCCCGGCACTGCGCAACCGCTTGCAGGCTTTGGGGGTAGAACACGCCGTGTATGGCACCGAAGACAAACTGCCAGCAGCGCAAACTATTTTGACCCAGCTAGGCCTTGACTGGGCCCAAGCCGCCGCCATGGGCGATGACTGGCCCGACCTGCCTTTATTGCAGCGTTGCACCTTGGCCTGCGCCCCCACTAACGCGCACCACGAGAACAAAGCTTTGTCACATGTCATCACCAAACGCGCAGGTGGCAGTGGCGCCGCGCGCGAGCTGTGTGACCTGGTGCTCAACGCCCAAGGTCACTACGCACGCCAGTTGGCGCAGGTGCTGGGGGCATGATGCCCAGCATGGCCACAGCACCCACCCCAGCAGCGCTGCCCAAGCCTGCCAAGGGTAACCTGCTGGTGCGTTTGCTGCAAAACCTGTGGTTTACCTCTACCACCTATTTGCCAGTGCTGTTGATAGTGACGCTGGCGCTGGGTACATGGTGGCTAGCACGCAATACACCTGGAGTGAGTTTGCCTAGCCTAGAGCGGCCATTGACCCACGAGCCAGACTATTTCATGCGTGATTTTGCTGTCAAAACTTTTGACGCAACGGGCAAATTGATCAGTGAAGTGGCCGGCACCGAAGGGCGGCACTTTCCAGACACTGATGTGTTAGAAGTTGACAAAGCACGCGTTAAGTCATTTAAAAACAACCAAACCATCAACGCCACTGCCAACCGCGCCTACACCAACGGCAATGCCACCGAGGTGCAGTTGGTAGGCAATGCGGTAGTGGTGCGCGAGGCGGGTAAAGACGCCGCAGGCAACCCCCAGCCACGCATGGAGTTTAAAGGTGAGTTTTTGCATGTTTTCATCAACACCGAGCAGGTTAAATCACACAAACCCGTGGTCATTACCCGTGGCAAAGACCGTTTTGTGGCCGACAATTTGGCGTATGACAATTTAGACCGTGTGGTGGCCATGCAAGGGCGCGTTAAAGTCACGCTGCATCCACAACCCGCCCCCTAATTTGACCCTAATCTTCCCCTAATCTTCCCCTAGGCTGCGCCCAGACTGCGCCCTGAACCTTGCCCAGCAATTAACAACATATTCCTCAGCCTACTGCACTGAACGCTACTACATAACCAATACGCAACACAACCCATGAACACCACGCCCTCAACCGAGTCAATTGAGCCCACCAACACGGCGTCCCCACTGGTGTTTATCACGGGTGCGTCCAGCGGTATCGGCCAAGCGCTGGCTTGGCGCTTTTACCAATCGGGTTATCGCCTCGCGCTGGTGGCGCGCCGCACTCAAGAGGTAGACAAATGGGTAGCAGCGCAGGGCATCAGTGCTAACCGCTACGCCATCTACAGCGCTGACGTGGCCGCCACCGACAGCATCGCCGCCGCGGGCGCTGCGTGCATTGCGCAGCAAGGCCTGCCCGATGTGGTGATTGCCAACGCAGGCATCAGCGTGGGCATGGACACCGGCGTGCGCGCTGACATCGATGTGATGGCGCAAACTTTTGCCACCAACAACATCGGCCTAGCCGCCACCTTCCATCCGTTTATCGCAGGCATGGAAGCGCGTAAAACAGGCGCGCTGGTAGGCATTGCCAGCGTGGCCGGCATTCGCGGCCTGCCAGGGCACGGCGCGTACTGCGCTAGCAAAGCAGCTGTCATTGCCTACTGCGAAAGCCTGCGCGGCGAGATGCGCAGCGCCACCGGTAAACACGGCGTGCAAGTGGTCACCATCGCCCCTGGCTATATCGACACGCCGCTGACACAGGGCAATAGCTATTCCATGCCGTTTCTAATGAAGTCAGAAGCTTTCGCCGACCGCGCCTACGCCGCCATCACCGCAGGCAGCAGCTACCGCGTCATACCATGGCAAATGGGCGTGGTAGCCAAGCTGCTGCGTATGCTGCCTAACTGGTTGTTCGACATAGCACTGTCTGGCCGACCACGCAAAAAGCGCCGTGGTGATACGTGATTTTTGATGTGCTACAGTCAAAAAGTCAAAGTGGTGCGTACTATTGATTTAATAGCTAATTAAACAGCAAATACATGGACTACAGCCATATTTGATCACTAAGTGAAGTTTTTAACATTTAACAATTAAAGGGGAAAACAATGCTTCGTCTACACAAAATTATCAGCGCAGCTTTTAGTGCTGTAGCTGTCAGTGCTGCACTAGTGGCCTGCGGCGGAGGTGGCGGCTCCAGCGGCGACCCTGCAACACCGATTGTTAGCTCAACCGTTATCAGCGGTAACGTGCAAACCAGCGCTGGCGCTGCTGTCGTTGGGGCTACAGTATCTGCCGCTGGGCAAACCGCAGTCACGGGAAGCGACGGCAGTTATAAGTTTGACGCCGCTACCGCTGGAGAGCGCACCGTAGTGTTGGTTAAAAAAACAGGCTTCACCACCACGGCCAAAGACGTGCCTCTGACGACGGGCAAGACCACGCAATTGGATTTCAAGCTGTTGGCTGACCAAGTAAGCACCACATTCAACTCAGCCAACGCGGCTAGCATTGCCGTTAACGGTGCCAGCGTGACCTTGGTGGCCAATGCAGTCAAACTGGCCAGCGGCGCAGACTTTACAGGCACGGTAGCCATCGGTGCCAGCTATTACAGCCCCGACACGGCCCTTGGAGCGCAAGCCTTTGCAGGACCCTACACGGGCATCGACGGCGCTATGGAGTCTCCACTGATCACCATGGGTTTTATGGAGGTCAAACTGACAGACGCTGTCACAGGCAGTGCGCTGCAGCTCAAGTCTGGCGCAGCCGCCACGCTCACCTTCCCAAGTAGCAGCAACTCGGGTACCGCAACTACGGTGCCGCTGTGGTTTTATGACGAAGCTGCTAAAGTGTGGAAGCGCGAGGGCCAAGTCACGCGACAAAGTAACGGCACCTACCAAGGCAGCGTAGCCCACTTTACGATTTGGAACGCTGACTTTGCGGGCCTACGTGCCACCATCAAAGGCTGTTTTGTAAACAGCGCTGGCCAGCCAGTCACGAATGTTGGCTTTGTTCAGCTGCGCACCACAGGTTGGAGCACCTGGATTGGAGGCTCTAATCCCGACGGTAACTTTACAGTTCTAGCCGTGCCTGCAAATTTGCCGATGGAGCTGTACTCCACCGTCACGCCCGCGTCTTTTGCCACAGTGACCATTCCAGCGCTGGCGCCCGGCGAAGTGCGCCAACTGCCCTGCAGCACAGCCACTGCCGTGGCCAGTACAGGTAACAACGTGATCAATCAACCTATTGGCGTGTTTATCCCGCCCGTTCCTGCTACGGGGACACCAGGCGGCGTTACACCGACAACGCCAACTGCTGGTACTGCATCGTTTGCAGGCACTTATTCGGGCACATATTCTGGCGCAGAGGTAGGCACCTTCAGCGTCAGTGTGAGCAACGCGGGCGTCATCACCGGTACTGCATCGTCTACGACCTATCCGGGCCTGGTGTCTGGTGTTTCAGGCCAGGTCTCGGGCAGTGGCGGCGTGACTATAACCTCTACTGGCACGGCAGGTTCGGCACGGTTCACGGGGACCATTAATGCGACAGGCGCATTAAGTGGTACTTGGGCCTATGTTGGCGCTACAGGCAGCGGCACATTTAGCGGTCAGCGAAGCTAGAACTATAAGCTTTGACACAAGGCGCAGTGGAGATATTCACTGCGCCTTTTTTCTTACCAAAAGCATTCACTATAAAAATAATAGCTGCTTGAGCAATAAATGCTTGGACTACAAGCACTATTCATTACTAAACCGTGCAAAACACAGCTCCGCGTGCCTTCTAACTACCACATCGACCAGGGTGAGCGGTGGGATCGTATCGATGGGGAAACTGCAGCGAGGTGCGGCCCACCAAGCACCGATGACCACTACCTGCCGCGCATGTTCGCGGAAGTTTTGTCAGCGATATGTCCCGCCGCCCGCCACGGCTAAACAACGAAGAATAGCATTGCCAAGGGGGAGTTAAAGACGATCAAATTGCCTAACGCAGCTTCTGCGGCTCTACGTTCACCGTATTGGCCCCGTCGCTCAGCATCAGGCTGCCCTCTTGTATGGTGGCTTGCAGTTGCATGCTGCGCTGGGCCATGGCGGCCATGGCTTGGGTGGCGGTGTGCTCTAGCAGCCACACAGACAGATTACGTGGGCGGGTCAGCTTGGTTTCTATGCCCTTCCACCAGATGGGTGCGGCATGGTTAAAGGTGTAGACCATCACTTCATCCGACCGGCCGCAGGCCTTGATGATGGGTTTGTCCTCGGGCTGGCCCACCTCAATCCACAGTTTGTAGGCCAGTGTGTAGTCGCGCAAATACACATCCGGCTCGTCGGGGTCAGACAGGCCTGCGCCAAAGGCCAGCGTGGCGTCGCCGTTGCATACCGACTGCAGTTTGTAGGCGTTCAGTGCCAGTGCCACTAGGCGCACCATCATGCGTTCATCGGTCTCGCTGGGGTGGCGCGCCAGCGTGAACTGGTGGTCAGCGTAGTAGCCGTTGTCAATGTCGGCGATGGCCAAATTGGCTTTGTAAATGGTAGATTTGAGTGCCATGGCCTGGGTGTTTCAAAAAAGTAATTGCTATTAATTTTGTAGCTATCTAAGCAATAAATACTTGGACTACAGGCTGATTTGATAGGTAATTGAGGTGAAAAGAGCGTTTTACACGCGCTGCGCCAGTTGCACGGCTGCGCCTACATAGCTGGCAGGTGTCATGGCCAATAAACGGTCCTTGTCGGCTTGCGGAATGTCTAGCGAGCGAATCAACGCGTGCAAGTCCTCGGGCTTAATCGTTTTGCCGCGCGTAACTTCTTTGAGTTTTTCATACGCGCCTTGCACGCCATAGCGGCGCATGACAGTTTGGATGGGTTCGGCCAGCACTTCCCAAGCGTTGTTCAGGTCATCAGCCAGCGCTTCTTCATTGAGTTCCAGCTTGTTCAAGCCGACGTTGAGCGACTGGTAGGCCAGCACCGCGTAGCCCAGCGCCACGCCCATGTTGCGCAGCACGGTGCTGTCGGTCAGGTCGCGCTGCCAGCGGCTGATGGGCAGCTTCTCAGACAGGTGTTTAAGCAAGGCATTGGCCAGGCCCAGGTTGCCCTCAGCGTTTTCAAAATCAATCGGGTTGACCTTGTGCGGCATGGTGGACGAGCCGATTTCGCCCGCCTTTAAGCGCTGCTTAAAGTAGCCCAAGCTCACATAGCCCCACACATCGCGCGCCCAGTCGATCAAGATGGTGTTGGTGCGGGCTATCGCGTCGTACAGCTCGGCCATATAGTCGTGCGGCTCGATCTGAATGCTGTAGGGCTGAAACGTCAGGCCCAGAGATTTTTCAACCACATTGCGCGAGAAAGCCTCCCAGTCGTGCTCAGGCCAAGCAGACAGGTGGGCGTTGTAGTTGCCTACCGCTCCGTTCATTTTGGCCAAGATTTTCACATCGGCAATGCGGGCGCGGGCTGTTTGCAAACGCACCACCACATTGGCCACCTCTTTGCCCACCGTGGTGGGCGATGCGGTTTGGCCGTGGGTGCGGCTGAGCATGGGCACGGCGGCATATTGGTGCGCCATCTCGCGCAGCTTGGTGATGATGGCATCCAGCGCGGGCAGCAGCACCTCGTCGCGGGCGGCCTTTAGCTGCAGCGCATGGCTGGTGTTGTTAATGTCCTCGCTGGTGCAGGCAAAGTGTACAAAGGCGCTGGCGGCTTTCAATTCGGCAAATTTTTCAAATGCACCCGCAATCCATTGCTTTTGGCCCTGCGCATCGGTGTGGTGGTAGCCAGTGAGCCAATATTCCACAGCTTTAACGTCGTGGTTGGTGATTTTTTCAATGTTTTTGATGGCCTGGGCATCGGCTTCGTTAAAACCGCTGACCAACGCCTGTAAATGGGTGCGTGCAGCGGCACTTAAGGGCTTGAATTCGCTAAATCCTGCATCACCTAAGGCGATAAACCACGCTACCTCTACTTGCACACGGCGGTGCATATAGCCGTATTCAGACATTAAGGGGCGCAATGCGGCCAGTTTGTTGCCATAGCGGCCGTCTAAGGGGGATATGGCAGTGAGTGGGGACAAGTTCATGGGTTAGATTGTAGAAGGCATGGGTTTCAGATCGTGCATTAGTGATTGGGCGCAGTAACCCTCATTTGTAGGGCCTGCAGGCCTTAGCCGCATACAATGGAAGGTTATGCGTAAGGTTACGTAGATTGGGCATCAGTCCAAGCCGTAAGCTGGGCACACAAGATATTGCTTGGGTGCTGCTAGATTTTTATTTTTTGTTATTTTGGAGTTATCTGTGTTTATTTCTTCTGCCCTCGCCCAAACCGCCCCTGCCGCCGCTGCCACTGGCGGTGGTATTGAATCTAGCTTGATGAGCATGCTGCCGTTGGTGCTGATGTTTGTGGTGCTGTACTTTGTGATGATTCGCCCGCAAATGAAAAAGCAAAAAGAGCACCGCGCCATGATCGACGCGCTGGCCAAGGGCGATGAAATAGTCACCGCCGGCGGCATGATCGCCAAAGTTACCAAGCTAGGCGAGAGCTATGTCAGTGTAGAGCTGGCCCAAGGCGTGGAAGTGCAAATGCAGCGCAGTGCTGTGGTGCAAGTGCTGCCCAAGGGCACCGTCAAGTAATTGCGCGCTACAGAGCACCCGTTCACTGATTAAGAGAGCTGCCGTATGAACCGTTACCCCTTGTGGAAATACCTTCTAATTGCGGGGGTGCTGGTCATCTCGGCCCTGTTTACGCTGCCCAACTTTTTTGGTGAAGCGCCTGCGGTGCAGGTCTCTAGCGGTAAAGTCACTAACAAAGTTGATGCGATCACCCGCGACAAAGTAGACAAAGCTTTGGCTGACGCTAAGCTGGCCCCTGATTTGGTGACCTTTGACGGTAACTCCATCAAAGCCCGCTTTAAAGACACCGACAACCAGCTCAAGGCCAAAGACGCAATAGGCAAAGCACTCAATGCTGACCCGGCTGACCCTGCCTATGTGGTGGCGCTGAATTTGGTGTCCCGCTCGCCTGCTTGGTTGTCCAAGCTGCATGCTTTTCCGATGTATTTGGGGTTGGATTTGCGTGGTGGTGTGCACTTTATGCTGCAAGTGGACATGCAAGCCGCGTTGACCAAAAAAGTCGATTCGCTGACGGGCGACATCCGCTCTGCATTGCGCGAAAAACAAATTCGTGGGCGCACCAGCCGCAACGCGCAAGCTATAGAGGTGCGTTTTAGTGATGCCGCCACATTAGAGTCTGCCAAGCGTTTGCTGCAAGACCAGTTTCCTGATTTGCAAACCCTAGACAGCATTGAAGGCACAGATTACTTGCTGACAGCCAAGATAAAACCCGAGGCTGCGCGCTTGGTGCAAGAGCAGGCGCTCAAGCAAAACATGACCACGCTACACAACCGTATCAACGAGTTAGGTGTAGCCGAACCTGTTATTCAGCAGCAAGGTCAAGACCGCATTGTGGTGCAATTGCCTGGCGTGCAAGACACCGCTAAGGCCAAAGATATTTTGGGCCGCACCGCAACGCTAGAAATGCGCTTGGTAGACGACAGTGCTGAAGCGCGCGAGGCCGAGGCAGGTCGCGGCTCAGTGCCGTTTGGCACTGAGCGTTATTTAGAGCGCGACGGCCGTGCAGTGATTGTTAAAAAACAAGTCATCATCACTGGTGAAAGCCTGACCGATGCGCAGCCCGGCCTGGATTCACAAACTCAGCAACCCAAGGTGGATTTGACAGTGGATGCTAAAGGCGGCCGCATCATGCGCGACACCAGCCGCGACAATTTGAAAAAGCGCATGGCGATTTTGTTGTTTGAAAAAGGCAAAGGCGAAGTGCTGACTGCCCCGGTCATTCAAGGCGAGCTGGGCAACCGTTTTCAAATCTCTGGCTCCATGACGGTGAGCGAGGCCAATGATTTGGCGTTGCTGCTGCGCGCAGGCTCACTGGCTGCGCCCATGGAAATTGTGGAAGAGCGCACTATTGGCCCCACACTGGGCGCCGAGAATATCGAAAAAGGCTTTAAAAGCGTCACCTACGGCTTTTTGGTGATTTGCGTTTGCATGTGCATCTACTACATGTTGTTTGGCATGTTCTCCAGCTTGGCGCTGGGTGTGAACCTGCTCATGCTAGTGGCGGTGCTGTCGATGCTCCAAGCCACACTGACCTTGCCAGGTATGGCGGCTATGGCACTGGCCCTGGGTATACGATTGACTCGAACGTGCTGATCAACGAGCGCGTGCGTGAAGAGCTGCGCAACGGCGCGTCGCCCCAAGCGGCTATCCATGCGGGCTACGACCGCGCTTGGGCCACTATTTTGGACTCCAACATCACTACGCTGATTGCGGGTCTTGCGTTGTTGGCCTTTGGCTCGGGCCCGGTGCGCGGCTTTGCGGTGGTGCACTGTGTGGGTATTTTGACCAGCATGTTTTCGGCGGTATTCTTCTCGCGTGGCTTAGTTAACCTGTGGTACGGCGGCAAAAAGAAACTCAAAACCGTCTCGATCGGTACGGTGTGGCGGCCTGATGGTGCCGTGGTTGTACCGGGTGCGGATGCGTTAGCCTTGGATGAAGTCCTTGACGCTTTGCCCGCTAAATCGCTGGCTAAGCCCACCCCAAAGTCGAAAAAATAAACAGAAAAAATAAGGGGCAATTGCCATGGAATTTTTCAAAATCAAAAAAGACATTCCGTTTATGCGGCATGCATTGATATTCAACGCGGTGTCGTTGATTACATTTTTAGCGGCTGTTTTCTTTTTGTTCTCTCGCGGCTTGCACCTGTCAGTAGAGTTCACCGGCGGCACCGTCATGGAGGTGAGCTATTCCCAGCCTGCAGAATTAGAAAAAGTACGCGGCATCGTAGCTGCCCAAGGCTTTACCGACATTCAAGTGCAAAACTTTGGCACCGCGCGGGATGTGATGATTCGCCTGCCTGCGCAAAAAGGTGTCAGCTCAGCTCAGCAAAGCGACAAGGTGATGGCTGCACTCAAGCAGGCAGACAACGCCGCCACACTGCGCCGCACTGAGTTTGTCGGCCCACAGGTCGGCGAAGAGCTGGCCACCGATGGCCTGAAAGCCTTGGCCATGGTAGTGGCGGGCATCATGATTTATTTGGCGTTTCGCTTTGAATGGAAATACGCCGTGGCCGCCATCGTGGCTAACTTGCACGATGTGATCATTATTTTGGGCTTCTTTGCCTTCTTTCAGTGGGAATTTTCGCTGTCGGTACTGGCGGCGGTGTTGGCCGTGCTGGGGTATTCGGTGAACGAGTCGGTGGTGATTTTTGACCGGATCCGCGAGAACTTTCGCCGTTACCGCAAGATGAACACCACTGAGATCATCGATAACGCCATTACCTCCACCATCAGCCGCACCATCATTACCCACGGCTCCACCCAGATCATGGTGTTGTCCATGCTGTTGTTTGGCGGCCCGACGCTGTTTTACTTTGCGCTGGCACTGACCATCGGTATTTTGTTCGGTATTTACTCATCCGTATTTGTGGCTGCAGCCATTGCCATGTGGCTGGGCATTAAGCGCGAAGATTTGATCAAAGTAGCGGTCAAAAAGGATGAAGATCCTAATGACCCTAATTCTGGCGCCACAGTTTAATAAAATAACGTGATGTTTAAACTCTAAAAATAGCTGTAGTGTTAGTTTTACAGGTATAGTTTTAGTTAATACATTACAAATTCATAATAATTTCTCACTAACTATTCGCGCGCTGTGGCTTCACTAATGCCTAATTCGTCTTTTGCTGGTGCCGCCTTGGCGCGGCGGGCGCGTGAGCTGTTTTTGAGCAAAGCTGTAGATATCATGGGTGAATCGGCCCAAGCCGTTCGCCAACGCTTAAATGCGCTACTCGATGAAAGCTCTAACGCCCGCCAGTCACAAGACCGGCGCGATGCTTGGCTTCAATACCAAAAATGTGAGTCTAGCTGGGTTAACGCCACGGCAGTGGCTTGGAAAAAAGCCGCCACCCCCGCCACCGCGTCCGTTCGTATGGATCTCAATGCTTTGACGTTTGAGCTGGTAGGCAATGACGTCGTAGAAACTAAAATTCTCGCTTCCCGGCTGTCGCTGCGTATTTTGGACAAAGCGACTTGGGAGCTTAACGATTTGATGCTGCGCATCCGCAAGCTCGAGAATACCGAAGACATTGATAAACAAGATGTATTGCGACCTGAGGCGTGTGCACAGCTAGTGGTCGAATCATGGATAGCCGCAGGCCTGACCCAGGACGCTTGGCTGAGCGTGCAAGAGGTCATGCACCGTGCTTTCGCTGAACGCATGGTGGAGGCTTATCACGATGTCAACGCCTTTTTGGTAGAGAACGGCGTGATGGCAGAGATCGACTTGCGTCAGCTGGTCAGACGCACGCCGGGAGCCAATACGGGCACTACCGGTGCGGTGCCTTTTGAGCAAACGGTACAAAGCCCGCTAGGTTCAAGCCCTGGCTACCGCCCTATGGCTGCGGGTGCTGATCTCAAAGGTGGCGGCAGTGGTGGTGGTTCGATAGGTTCAGGCTCTGGTGCAAGTGGTACAGGTTTTGGCGGTGCACAAGGCGGTATGGGTGGCGGTATGGGCGGCCCCGGAGGTTTTGGTGGAGCTGGAGGTTCAGCTCAAGGCGGTGGTAGCACTGGCGCGATGGCCGCTGCACGCGCAGGCTTGGTTCGTGGTGGGGCAGGCAATGCAGCTGGGCAAAACGCTATGCCGGGTGCGCAGCCAGGCACCACGGGTGGATTCCAAGCTGGAGTCCAGGTTGGGTCTTCAGGAGCCCCTGGCGCATCTCGCCAAGCTGGGCAGGCAGGTAACTTTGCACCACAAAATGCTGGCGCTGGTGCAGGCGGCGCACAAAACGGTACAGCGCGCCCAGGCCGCGCTGCCGTGGCACGCTACGCCGAAGAATCGCACGAAGAAACCCGCATGATGACTTCGGCCACACCGCTGGCACGCGCCAAAATGCGCGCTCAGGGTGTGATGGGGCAGCTCAAACGCATGCTGATTGATAAGGTGGCTGGGTTTGACGATACGCGCTCCTATGCGCCATCGCCTCAACTGGCTGCAGCCATGGCACCGCGCGCGGGCACGGGCTATGCCCGTACGCAGCAGGGCAGTTCTGCCGGCGGTATGGGTGGCGGCGGTATGGGTGGCGGGGGTGCTGGAGTCGGCGTGGGCGGTGGCGGTGGTGGCGTAGCTTTTGCAGGTTTTGCCGAAGGCATGCGGCCCGAGCAAGCCGCTGGCGCGCTGCGTGATGAGAGCACCGCACTTAAAAAAGCAGCTTCTACTTCAGCCGAAAAAGCCACCATTGAAATTGTGGCCTTGATGTTCCAAAGCATTTTGGCCGAAGACCGCATACCTGCGCCAGTGCGCGTGTGGTTTGCACGCCTGCAAATGCCAGTGCTGCGTTTGGCATTGTCTGAGCCTGAGTTTTTTGGCAGCTTACAACACCCGGCGCGCCGTTTGATCGACCGCATGGGCTCTTGCGTGCTGGGCTTTGAAGGCGAAGTGAGCAGCGTAGCGCTAGAGACTGAGGTCAAGCGCGTAGTGCAGGTGATTGAGCAATACCCAGAAACCGGGCGGCGCGTGTTTCAGCTGGTGTATGACGAATTCCAAAAGTTTTTGTCACGCTTTTTAGTCGAAGGTGCCGCTACCCAGCGCGTAGTGTCCGTGGCCCAGCAGATGGAGCAAAAAGAAACTAACGCTATCCAATTTACCATTGAGCTGCGCAAAATGCTGGGCAACATACCCATGCGCGATGAGATCCGCGAGTTTTTATTCAAGGTATGGGCCGAGGTGCTGGCGATTGCCGCCATGAAGGACGGCCCCCAGCATGCTGACACCATTAACTTAAAACAAGTCGCGGCCGATTTGGTGTGGGCAGCCAGTGCCAAGCCCAACCGCGCAGACCGCGCCAAGGTCATCCAAGACCTGCCCAATTTACTCAAACGCTTGCGCTCGGGCATGTCACTGCTGGGGTTTGACGCCGCCAAACAAGACGGGCATATCAAAGTGATCAGCGACACCTTGGCCGATGCCTTCATGTCCAAGACCGAAACCATCGATCCCAAGCAGATCGAAGAGATGTCTAAGCGCCTGAAAAACTTGGAGGATTTTGTCTCTGAGGATGACGTGGGCGATTTGCCGCTGGACGCTGAAAGCATTGAGCTGATGCTGGGCATTGACACCAGCGGTATCGACATCATCACCACCGGCGGCAGCGACCCCACCGAGGCCATGCGTGGCTGGGCCATGGAGCTTGACGAGGGCAGCTGGTTTAACCTTGACCACAACGGCAATGTGGCACGCGTGCAGTATGCGTGGCGCAGCCAGCGTGGCCAGCTGCATTTGTTTGCCTCTACCAATGGCCGCACCTATCTGTTCCAAGTGCGCCGCTTGGCTGCCTATTTGCAAGCGGGCTTGGTGACACCGGTAGAAGACGAAGCGCTCACTGTGCGCGCCACGCGCGATGCGATGAGCAAAATTGATGCGAATCCTGAGCGTTTACTTGGATAACCCTTGGGCTGGGCATAGACTATATTCGGGCTCCTGATAGCCCAAAATATGGGTAACCTTCAGGCCTGCGCATGCCGCTGAAACAAGCCCCCCGGCAGGCGCACCACATCACCTAGCAGCTCTAATTCCAGCAACTGTGCTTGCAAGACTGCAATGGCGTAGCCAGTGCGCGCCACCATAGCGTCCAGGCTAACCGGGTCGTAACCCAGCGCACTGAGCACTTGCACTTGCACGCTTTGCGAAACGACGGGTGCATCGTCTGATAGCAAGCCCTCTGTTGCTGCGTTGCCTTGTTCATCGCTGCCTGTGTGCTCGGCCCATAACGATGGTTCAAGCGGCTTTGGTTGTTGCCTGCTAATAGGGTGCGACAACTCATCAAACACATCTTGCGCAGACTCCACCAATTTAGCGCCTTGCTTGATAAGCGAGTGGCAGCCTTTGGACAGTGTGGAGTGGATTGAGCCTGGAATAGCGAACACATCTTTTCCCTGCTCAGCTGCCAAGCGCGCAGTGATCAACGAGCCCGATTTGAGCGCCGCCTCCACCACCAAAGTGCCTTGGGTTAGCGCCGAGATAATGCGATTGCGCTTAGGAAAATTAATGGACAGTGGCGGCGTACCAATAGGAAACTCGCTCAAGATCACACCATGCGTGGCAATGCGGTGGGCTAGCTCGTAATGCTGCTTGGGGTAGACCCGGTCGAGTCCTGTGCCCACGATGGCAATAGTGCTGCCAGCGGTGGCGGGCGATGCTTCACGCGCGTCCAGCGCGCCGCCGTGCACTGCGCCGTCAATGCCCAGCGCCAAACCGCTGACCACGTGCAGGCCCGCCTGTGCAAAGCTATGCGCAAAACTGCGCGCATTGTCGCTGCCTTGCGGCGTAGGGTTGCGGCTGCCCACAATGGCAATGTCGTTGGCTAAAGTCTTAGCGGCCAAGTCGCGGTACACCGCGCGCGAACCGGTCATGTACAGCACCAAGGGCGGGTCGTCTAGCGCGAGCAGCGCCTTGGGGTAATGTTCATCGGCCAGCGTGATCACAGCACGTGTGATGCCGTCGCGCCCGCTGGCAGCTAGCCAGTCTAGCGTGGCTTGGGTCAGGGCATCCAAGCCTTCGGGCACGGTTAACAGGGCTTGGCTTTGCGCTTTGCTGACGCACTGCCCCAGCGCTGAAAGGCTTTGCTGAAATACTGCGTCGGGTAAGCCAAATGCCGCCAGCAATTTGCGTGCAGCTGTGTTGCCTACGCCGCTGGTCAGCGTCAGGCGCAGCCAGCCCGCGAGCTCATCGCGCTGCATCGTACGGGCCTGAGCGATTAACGTGGATTGATCAAACGGTCGCCAGAGCGCACGTTGTCGGTGATTTGCAGCACCAGTGCGTAGGAGACTTTGTCAAAGGTGCGAAACACCATCAGCAAACCGTTGCGCTCATCAGGCAGTTTGACGGTAGGCTTGGAAGGGTCGGTGCGGTCTACAAACGACTCGCCATCTTTTTGAATGGCCAATACGTGGCCCACTTCTAGCCCGTCGGCCTTGCCGCGGTTAATGGACACCACTTGGTTTTGCGCTGCATTAACCACTGCGCTGCCGTAGACTGAAATAATGCGGCCACCTTGTATGACCTGCTCAGGCGCACGTGGGATATAGGTTTGGAACTCGCGCTTAGGCTCAGGCAGCAGACGGTCACCAATGCGCATTTCTTCTTTGCTGTTGATGATGTCAATCGTGGCGGGCACGATCTCTTGGATGTCTTTGCCACCTTTGTCTTTGCCCGGGCGAAGACTCTCGCCACGCACGAGTTCGGCATTGCCCACATATTGCGCTTCGTAGGCTATTACTTGGCCGGTGTTAGGGTCTTTTAGCGGCGTGGCGTTGCGAAAAACACGGAAGTCCAGCGGATTGCCTTTTTCAGTGCTGAGTGGTTTCGTATCCGGTGTGACCGAAGCGTATTCGCCGCGC
>JAYTPK010000211.1:0-7413 GCA_043747295.1 Polaromonas sp.
TGGCAGTAGAAAAACGCACAAACTTGTGAGTAGTGTCATGGCCAAAATCACGCCCAGGGGTGATGGCAATGTGCGCGCGGCGCATCATCTCAAAGCAAAAATCCCAGCTTCCACTGACGCCTAGTTTGTCCTCGATGCGTGAGCAGTCTGCATACACATAAAAAGCGCCATCAGGTTCCACAGGCACTTCAAAGCCTAGGCTGCGTAGCGCCGGAATAAAGTAGTTGCGTCGCGCTTTAAATTCTGCGCGGCGGCGTTCGTATTCGGCCATGCTGGCATCTTCAAAGCAAGCCAGTGCAGCGCGCTGCGCCACAGTGCTGGGGCAGATGTACAAATGCTGCGCTAAGTTTTCAACCACGGTGACTAGCGCATCGGGCACCACCATCCAGCCTAAGCGCCAGCCGGTCATGTTGAAGTATTTGCTAAAACTGTTGATGCTGATAATTTGCTCGTCAATCTTCAGAGCGCTTTGGCCAAAAGTAGCATCGTGGCTTAAGCCTAGGTAAATCTCGTCAATCATCGTCACACCGCCGCGCTGGCTGACCACGTTATGAATGCGGCGCAACTCGTCAGGATGAATGGAAGTGCCAGTGGGGTTGGAAGGAGAGGCGAGCAAAACGCCACGCGTTTTTACATTGCCTTTGCCACGCGTTTTTACATTGCCTTCGCCAAGCGTATTAGTGCTCCAAGCCGCTTGCACTTTATCGGCTGTCAACTGAAAGCGCTCTTGCGGTGTGCACGCAATCAGCTTGGCTATGCCGTCAGCAGCGGCCACAAAATGGCGGTTGCATGGATAGCTGGGGTCGGGCATCAGCACTTCGTCGCCCGCTTCAATCAGCGCCAAGCAGGCCAGTTGCAGCGCTGCAGACGCCCCAGCAGTAATGACTATGCGCCTTACGGGCACCTGCACCCCAAAACGGCTGGCGTACCAAGCGCTAATGCGTTCGCGCAGCGCGTGCATGCCGTTGGCTTGTGTGTATTGCGTTGCGCCATCGCGTATAGCGCGCTGCGCAGCTTCTTGCACCAAGGGTGGGGCGGTAAAGTCTGGCTCGCCAATATTTACAAAAATCATTGGCTTGTCGGTGTGCGCCACTTGGGCGGCCAGCTGCGAGGCGGCTTTGCCAACCTCCATCACATAAAAGGGTTCGATCTTTTGTGCGCGTTGTGATATCCGCATAATGTGGTGGATAAGCGTTAATTATTTGGCGGCTTTAGCGTGCTTGTTGCTAGGGGCTTTGTCGTTGCCCACCTCGGCGGCGCGCAGGGCAGGGGCTAATTTGTTGAGCACGCCGTTCACATACTTATGGCCATCGGTGCCGCCAAATGCTTTGGCCTGCTCTATGTATTCGTTTAGCACCACGCGCCATGGCACATCTAGGCAATGCTCTAGCTCGTAAGCGCCCAGCCACATCACCGCGCGTTCTACGGGCGATATTTCTGTTAACGGGCGGTCAAGGTGGGGCACGATGATCGCATCCAATGCATCTGCATGGCTTACGCAGCCGTGAAATAGTGCGTCGTAATGTGCGGCGTCTGCTTTGCTAAAGCCTTGCAGGTCACGCGTAAAAATATCAATATCACTCGCTTCGTTTTTGCCCACCAAATGCTGGTACAGCGCCTGAATAGCAAACTCGCGTGCGCGAGACCGACTCGAACGCGCAGGCGCTTTGGTTTTTATGTCTGAAGCAGGCTTGGCTGGCTTTGCCGGGTGGCTGTTAGGTTGCAGTGTGTTGCTCATCGCGTTAGGCCAGTTCGTTCAAAAGATTGGCCATTTCTACGGCTACGCGGGCGGCGTCTGTGCCTTTGTCGGTCTGGCGTGCGACGGCTTGGGGCATGTTCTCAGTGGTGATGATGGCGTTGGCCACAGGCAGCTTGTAGTCTAGTGCTACTTTGCTCACACCTGCACCAGACTCATTGGCTACCAGTTCAAAATGGTAGGTTTCGCCGCGAACGATGCAGCCTAGTGCAATCAGTGCATCGTACTGATTTTTTTCAGCCAGCGCTTGCAGTGCTACTGGCACTTCTAATGCGCCTGGTACCAGAACGTGGTCAATATGCTTTTCAGCCACGCCTAGCGCGATCAATTCTTTTTTGCACGCATCGGCCAGTGCGTTAGTGATGCTTTCGTTAAAACGCGCTTGCACAATACCGATGTACAGCTTGCGCCCATCTAGCATGTCGCGGCTGGCTTTGCCTTTGTCTGCACCAAACATCTTTTATCCTTATTCTGCGTTGGCAATAAAGCCAGCGACTTCTAGTCCATACCCTGCCATGCTGGGCATGCGGCGCGGCTTGCCCATCAGCATCATGCGGCTGACACCGGCTTCGCGCAAAATCTGCGCGCCAATGCCGTAAGTGCGCAGGTCCATGCGGCCACGCTCGGGTGCTTGAGACGATTTGGCCAAGCCATCAAACTGCGCTACCAATTGTGCTGCGCTTTCGCCGCAATTGAGTAGCACAGCGACACCACGGCCCTGCTGGGAAATGTACTTTAAGCTGGTGTCTAAGCTCCAGCTGTGCATGGGGCGGTTAACTTCTAGTGCGTCTAATACGCTCAGCGGCTCATGCACGCGCGCCGGTATGGCATCTTCAGGTTGCCATTGGCCTTTGACCAGTGCAATGTGCACGCCTTGGCTGGTTTTGTCTTTAAAAGCCAATGCTGTAAATTCACCATAGGTTGTTTGCATGGTGCGCTGGCCAATTTTTTCTACCAGGCTTTCGGTGCGGCTGCGGTGCTCAATCAAATCGGCAATCGTACCGATTTTCAGGCCATGCTCTGCGGCAAACAATTGCAAATCAGGCAGGCGCGCCATGGTGCCGTCGTCTTTCATGATCTCGCAAATTACCGCGCTGGCCGAGCAGCCTGCCATGGCCGCTAAGTCGCAACCTGCCTCGGTGTGGCCTGCACGCATCAGCACGCCACCGTCCACTGCCTGCAGCGGAAAGATGTGGCCGGGCTGCACTAAGTCATCAGCCTTGGTCGCCTTGGCTACGGCTACTTGCACGGTGCGCGCACGGTCTGCAGCGCTAATGCCAGTGGTCACGCCTTCGGCGGCTTCAATCGACACGGTAAACGCGGTGCTGTGCTTGGTGCCATTACGGGTGGCCATGGGTGGCAGCTTCAAAAGCTCGCAGCGCTCTTTGGTCAGCGTCAGGCAAATCAAGCCACGGCCAAAGCGGGCCATGAAGTTAATGGCCTCTGGCGTGACGTGGTCAGCCGCTAAAACCAAGTCGCCTTCGTTTTCTCGGTCTTCTTCATCGACCAAAATTACGATCTTGCCTGCAGCCATGTCGGCCACAATGTCTTCGACTTTAGAGATTGATACTGGGGTAAGTGTAGGTTTTATAGCGTGCAATGACATAGTGTTGTCCTTCAAGCAGGGTGAGTTAGTGGCTGCACGTTGGCTGTGCCAGATAGCGACAGCATGCGTTCTACATAGCGCGCGACGGTGTCAATTTCTACGTTGACAGGTGAACCGGCTTTGAGTGCGCCCAAAGCTGTGTTGTCGACAGTGTGGGGGATCAGGTTAATGCTGACTTCGCAGCCTTGTGCTGAATCGGCTACCGAATTGACAGTCAAGCTCACACCGTTGATGGTGATAGAGCCCTTGTAGGCTAAGTATTTAGCTAAAGTCAGCGGTGCCATCACGCGCAGCTCCCAGCTTTCGCCCACTTGCGCAAAATAACTCACATGGCCTACGCCGTCGACATGGCCGCTCACAATGTGGCCGCCTAAGCGGTCGTGTGCGCGCAAGGCTTTTTCAAGGTTCACGGTATTCAGGGCGTCTAGGCCAGCGGTTTTGTCTAGCGACTCGGCTGAGATGTCGATGGTGAACTGAAGGGCTGCTGCATCGAGTGTGGTAACCGTCATGCAAGCGCCGTTTAGTGCGATGCTGTCACCTAAGCCTACGTCGTTTAGGTAAGCTGCGGGCGCAGCAATGGTCAGGCGTTTGCCATGAAAGGAACTGCTGCCGAGCGGGTGGATAGCGGCGATGCGCCCCACACCTGTAATGATGCCTGTAAACATAACTGTATTTTCGCAGGGTTTGGGCCAATTGCTGGTGCAAAAAGATACTAAACCCTAAAAAGCGTAGTGCGCGCCAGCTAAGTGGGCAGAGTGATTAAAAACTATATACTATAAAAATAATAGCAAACTAATCAATAAACGCTTGGACTATGAGCATATTTCATTGCCAAAAATGCCTTTAGAGTGATTTGAGCGCCAGCGACGCATCCATAGTATGAACTTGCTGGGTAGAGCAGAGAGTCTTAAAACTGATCACGCCCCTGTACGCGCGCCACAATGCGCAAGTCCTCGCCCACCATATCTGCAGATTTAAACTGCAGCTGCACTGCCTCAGCCAGCGCGGCCAAGGCAGGCGTGTTAGCCATGCCCATGCCAGGGCCCAACAGCTTGGGCGCAGTGTAGACCAGCAGCTCATCGACCACGCCAGCTTTGACCAGCGACCCGTTAAGTTTAAAACCCGCCTCCACATGCAGCTCATTGATCTCACGCTGGCCCAAGTCGAACATCATGGCGCGCAAGTCTACTTTTTGGCTATTAGCTTCAGGTAAAACTACCACCGTAGCGCCCAAAGCTTCCAGCGCTTTCTGCTTAGCCGCGTTGTGAACGGAAGCGTAAATGATGATGGAGCGGCCGGGGATGGACGCCAACACATCTGCATTTAAACCAAAATCAAGCTCCTTGACTGTACTAGTTGCCTCGTATACATGCCCCGCTCGGATTAGAGTTGTGTTGCCAGCAGTATTACCAGCCGTTTTGGAGTCGCCAGTTTTAATCGATGATTTTCCCAAAGTGGACCACAACTTAGCAGTCAACGGCGTGTCCATTTGGCTGTCTACAATCACCAAATGCGGCTGGCGCGGCGTAGCCACATGGCGCACATCCAGCAGCGGGTCGTCTTGCAGCACAGTGCCTATGCCCGTCAGCACCGCACAGGCACGGGCACGCCAAGCATGCCCGTCCGAACGCGCCGCAGCACCTGTAATCCACTGGCTTGCACCATTAGTCAACGCGGTTTGACCATCCAGCGAGGCAGCAATTTTTATGCGCACCCAGGGCGTTTTACGAATCATGCGGCTGAAAAACCCAATATTAAGTTCGCGCGAAGCAATAGCCTCAGCGCTGTCTGTCGGCAACACCTCCACCTCTATCCCTGCATCACGCAACATCTGCACGCCGCGGCCAGCTACGAGTGGGTTAGGGTCCAAAATAGCAATCACCACTTTGGCAATGCCCGCTTCAATAAGCGCGTGGCAACACGGCGACGTACGCCCAAAATGTGAGCAGGGCTCCAAACTAACGTAAGCAGTAGCGCCTTTAACAGAGATACCCTTGGCAGCAGCATCACGCAGAGCCATCACCTCTGCGTGGGCATGGCCACGGGGCTGGGTGTGGCCTTGGGCTAGGGGCTTACCGTCGTGAGCGTGCAATGTGCAACGCACGAAGGGGTTGGGTGCGACGATACGAAAATTACCGTCAAAAAGGGCAGACTTCATCTTTACCGATCATAAAGCGATTGAGATTATCAAGTCCAGTAAAGGTCAGGGCTCACATCCAGCGTTAGTTAAATAATCACAAACACGTGCTTTACCTAATCGATCAACTATCACCATTTTTCGTTTACTACTATCGTTTGCCGAAGCAAAAGTAACCTTTGCATTTACTGCGCCCAAGCTACCATTGAATCCACGAGCATCAAAAGTGAAACCGATAGAGTTGGTTTTAGCAGTAGTGATTACTAGTTTGGACGAAATCGCAGCTGATTTAGACACTATGGTGTCAGTGCCAGGCTCATAGGTACTACCGCTGTTGTTGTTATCTACAAATACAGTCCAGCCTGCTGCCCAGTCGGTGGTGGTGGCGGGGTCGGTCGCGCTTACGGGAACTACGTAAACGTTTCGGTTCGTTCGTAACGCTTCACTACGTGCTTGTAAGAGACTGATGTGAAGTTCACTTGAAACAGACCTGAGTGCTTGCGATGTTGCCAATGCGTTAAAAGAGGGGGCAGCTAACGTCGCAAGAATTGCCACAATAGAAATTACAACCATCAACTCGATGAGAGTGAAGCCCTTATTCAAAATGCCTGGTGACAACACTTTCATGGCCAGCACTTCTTTTCAGTTGTAGAAGTGGAGTCGTCGTACAATTTGCACGATTTTTCGCCCTTGCTATCCAAAATAAGATTTTTGACTGCGTTGTCGTACCCTGCTGGTTGCATTTCGCCGCTGACTTTAACGCATGCAGTTAATGCCGTCGTAGCATCACAAACGGCCGATGTGATCTTGCATGCGCTGTTGGCAACTCCACTGTCGCTAGAGTAAACCTTCACTTTGGGGCTTGCGTCAGTAGGTGCGGCGGCAGCATAAGCGTTAAATTGCGTGAAATAGCGTTCTTGCTGTTGCATAACTTGGAATAAACCTGATCTACATTCAGCCCGTTTACCCTTGCGCAGTTGCTCTTGGTAAGACGGATAGGCAATGGCAGACAAAATACCGATCACCGCCACGGTGATCATGAGCTCAATTAACGTAAAGCCGTGTTGTGAGTAACGTATTTTATTTTTCATACTAGCCTTTAATTGCCTACTGCACCGTTGAAGTCTTTGATTTCACGCCAATTTAAACGGCCTGCACCACCTAAACCGTTGCGGCCATATTGCAATTTCACGCTGGCAGTTACGTTAGTGCCTTCAGCACCGATTTTAGTGCCGCCACTCAAGCTCTTTTGCTCAATGTTGGCAGTTCTGCGGCCGAGTACGTCGCGGCTAGTGTAGTTGGCGTCTATTTCAATGTCCAAGATGATGGGCTTGCTTCTGAAGCCCGAGTTTGTGTCACGCTTCAACACCGCTGCTGCACTGCCATCTCCAAAATTTAAAATATAACTGTTGGCATAACCATCACCATTACATCCACCACCAGGAACAGTGGAGTTAAATTGCACAAAACCAGTACCGGGGGTGCCGTCAACTGCAATGCGCTCGCGCGTTTCGGGCAAATTAAAAAACCAACCGCGTTTGTTGCCCGTAGCTGAGCCTAAGGTAAACGTGCCTGTAGAAATATCAATGGTGGCGGTACCTACGCTGGCAGTGCGCTGGTACAAATCCGAGCGAAGTTTGCTATAACTTGCCACGGTGCTACCACCGTCATCCCACACGCCGTACATCGTTTGCGCAGACGTAGAACTGTTATCGTTTTCTTCTAAAAACTTACCCGTGCCAAACGTTAGCATGTAGCCAGAGACCCCCACAGGCTGGGGCACTGGTGCCACAGTGATGGGCTGGCGCGTTGTGCCATCCGCAGCATAAGCTGTAAATAAAGGTACTTTGGTGTTGGAACCGTTGACCTTGACCGCAATAGCTGCTTTTGCAGAACTCAAACCATCAGGAAATG
>JAYTPK010000212.1:0-1555 GCA_043747295.1 Polaromonas sp.
GCTGACCTTGGCACCGGGTAAATTCTCTTTGATCCAGCGCGTGGCATTGATAAAGTCTACTGCGTAGTTGTTGTGCTCTTCGATGCCGGTGGCAATGGCAAAAATATTCGGGTCAAAAATAATGTCTTCGGGCGGGAAACCTATCTCGTCAACCAGCACGTTGTAGGCACGCTGGCAAATTTCAACTTTGCGCTCGTAGGTGTCGGCCTGGCCTTTTTCGTCAAACGCCATCACCACGGCAGCCGCGCCATAGCGGCGCAATAGCTTGGCTTGGTGTTTAAACGGCTCCAGGCCTTCTTTCATGCTGATGGAGTTGACAATGCCTTTGCCTTGCACGCAGCGCAGGCCTGCCTCGATCACGTCCCATTTGGAGCTGTCGATCATGATCGGCACGCGGCTGATATCCGGCTCAGACGCTATCAGGTTTAAAAAACGCACCATCGCGGCCTTGCTGTCTAGCATGGCCTCGTCCATATTGATGTCGATGATTTGCGCGCCGTTTTCTACCTGCTGGCGGGCCACAGCCAGCGCAGCTTCATACTCGCCTTTGAGCACCATGCGGGCAAACGCCTTGGAGCCGGTCACGTTGGTACGCTCGCCAATGTTGACGAACAGTGTGCCTTGGCCAATGGCTACGGGCTCAAGACCCGACAGCTTCATGGCGGGAACAGTTAAATCGGGGGTTGTCATAAGCTCACCTGTGTAGAAATTATCATTACTAACTGGTGAGCGCCGTTGCTTTTTCACTTCAAGCCTGGCAAAAGTGGCACATCAGGTGCAGCTTTGTTAGGCTGGCTGGTGCCAAGGGCTGTTGCTGCAACGCTCCTTGAAGTAGACTTATTTTAAGGCACACTAGAAACTCTACATAATTAAAGCCCATGCTCGACAAAATTTTTGGCAAAAAGCCCGACCAAGCCGTCTCACCTAACCGCCGCTTGCGCGCGCTACAAGGGTCCGACAGCGCCGAACTTGCCGCCAAGCTGCTGACCGCGCCTACCGCCCTGATGCAGCTGAGTGCACCAGAGGCCAAAGTGGTGGTCAGCTATATGCAGCCCAAACGCATAGCCGAAGGTACCGCTTTTATCAAAGAAGGCGACGCGCGCGACACGGGTTATATGATGCTGGTGCTGGACGGCGAAGTCACGGTAGAAAGCATCACCGTCAGCCGCGTATCGCCTGTGACAGTGAACGTGCTGGGTGCAGGCAGCCTGATAGGCGAGATGGGTTTAGTGGACGGCGAGCCCCGCTCGGCCACCTGCACGGCCACTACCGACATACGCTGCGCTATTTTGACCCGTGCGGCGCTAGAAGACCTGATGACCGACGAGCCCGCGATCGGCGGCAAGCTGATGATGGCCGTCAGCCTGCGCATTGCCGAGCGTTTGCGCGACACGGCAGACAAGCTCAAGCTGTATGCGCAGCTAACGCAAGCCATGCAGCAAGAAATTGATAAATTGATGCCCACCTGAGGCGACAAGGCATCACCCCATGCAGGTCATGGCCTTGCATGAGCCGTTTTCATGCCTTGCAGTAAGGATTTTCACGCTGGTTTTCA
>JAYTPK010000213.1:0-5217 GCA_043747295.1 Polaromonas sp.
CATCAGGTGGTTGTCTACAACGACCAAGTCGATTGAAGAGATAGCCACCACCATCTTGCAAGAGATTAAACCTGAACGGTTGGTGTATTAGTTGCTGCCACACACTATTAATTCAATAGCAAACTAATCAATAAATGCTTGGACTATGAGCACTTTTTATTATCAAAAGTATTATTTGAAGGTATTTAAGAGCATTTGATAGCTGCATGACCTAACTGTGGCTCTGCGATCAAAGCTCTAGGCTCATTTGGGGATCATGAGCTTTATCTTTGGTTGTAGGTTGCCGCGCGCTAATGCGTTTAGGCTTACGTGCACCTTCACGCGCGGGGTTACGTGAACCGTGCTTTTGGTAGACAGCTTGCGCCTCGTCTTTCACTGCCTTCTCGGCTTTTTTGCCGTAGATACGCTCTTTGGCTGCTCGGGCTGCGGTTTGCAGGTCGACGATGGGCGCTGGGTAGTTAGCAGGCGGTGCAGGTGCTTTCCATGGCTCGTGAATAAACTCTGGCGAAATGCTTGCCAGCTCGGGCAGCCAGGTGCGGATAAAGATGCCGTCAGGGTCTTGGTCGTAGCTTTGTTTAACGGGGTTGTACACGCGCACGGTGTTGATACCCGTCACGCCGCTTTGCATTTGAAACTGGCTCCAGTGAATGCCAGGCTCGTAGTCGGTAAACAGGCGGGCCAGGTGGCAGCCGGTGGCGCGCCAGTGCAGCCACAAGTGGTAGCTGGCAAAGCTGACCAGCATGGCGCGCATGCGAAAGTTAATCCACCCTGTAGCGATTAAGCTACGCATGCACGCGTCTACAAACGGATAGCCTGTGCAACCTGTGGCCCAAGCGATAAGTTTGGTTTCTTCCTCGGGCTGCAGCACACCTTCATTGCGCAGGTTGTCAAAGCCCCGGTGCACGTTGCGAAACTCAATTGCGCTCTCGCTTTCTAGCTTTTGAATAAAGTGGCAGTGCCAGTGCAAGCGGCTTTCAAAGCTTTTAAGCGAGGCTAAAAACCCTGCGGGCCTATCCTCTCGCGGCATGGCCATCAACTGGCTGCGCCGTGCCCAGGTAGCATGCACCGCCTCTTTAACCGACAGCGTGCCCCATGCAAGGTGAGGCGATATACGCGAACAACTATCGGCCCCAGTTAAAGGGCTAGACATATCAGCGCGGTAGTTTTGGCCGCGATGGCCGAGAAAGGAAAATAAATCACCCTCTACTTGGCTGCGGCCACCCTTTTGCCTTTGCGGCGCATCCGCATCTTGCATGCCTAGCTGCTGGGCTGACAATGGGCCGCAGTGCAGGGTTTGCAGCGCAGGCGACCACGGCAGCCAAGGCACGCCGTGCGGTGCATCTAGCGGCGGCGCTTGCATGCGAGAGGCCCAGTGCGCGCTCCAGCGGTCACGCCCGCCACCGCGTATGTGCAGTGCACGCACCACGGCGTTGCTGGGAAATTGTCGCCACAGTACGCCATGGGTCCTGCACCAGCGGGCTACGGCTTTGTCGCGAGTGTAGCTCCAGCCGTTGCCAGTTTCCTCATAGCTGACTAATTTAAATTCACCCAAAATAGTTTTTAAATGGGCTAGCACTTGCAACATGTCGCCATGGCAGCGCAGCAATGTGCCGTGGTCGCTAGCTATCTGGGTTTGCAGCTCGGCCAAGCATTCGTTGGCAAAACCCAAGTGCCGTGCCGACGCATCGGGCTGCTGCCAAGCCTGCGGCTCGTACACCCACAGTGGCAGCACTGCAGCGCCTGTTGCGATACTTGTTTCAGTGTCAGATATTGCGCCGTGCAATCGTGCTTGCTCTGCAGCCCAAGCCAATGGGGCGTGGTCGCTTAAACGCAAGTCTTTTTTAAACCAAACTACACAGTGCATAAAGTACAGTGTACGCAGCACTGCAAAACCCGTGTTGCAACTCAAGTTAAAGGGCATCGCGATGGCTCTACACTTGGGGCAATGGATCTGCGAAAGTTCACTGCAATCACACTAGGCGTAGCCGCCCTGCACGGCGCGGCGCTGTGGGCTGTGCACAGCTACCGTGTACCAACAGCCAGTGTTAACAAAGCTGACGCCTTGCTAACACGCACTGTAGAGCCTACGGTAGAGCCACCCAAACTTATCGAAACGCCCCCTGCACCGCCACCGCCAGTGGCAGTGCCGCCAGCTAAACCGCCTGCAAAACCTGTAGTGGCCCCTGCTGCTGTGCCCAAGGCAGCCCCCGCCCCGCTGCCCTTAGCCCTAAACAACCCCGCACCAGCACCTAACGCCCCTACTGGCAGCACGGCCCCTGCGCCGCCACCCGCGCCCGCAGCCAATACAGTAGATGCATCAGTGCAAGCCCCTGCCCCAGCCGCGCCCGCTGCAGCCAAGCCTATCGCGCAGCCCGCCGTCACACTGCAGCCTAGCACCGACGCAGACCATGCCGACACGCAGTACCGCATTGCTTTGCCTGCCATCAGCGCGCGTTTAGGCGAATACGGCCGGGTGCTGGTACGGGTGCAGGTAGGCACAGACGGCCGCGCGCTGCAGGTGCAGCTACTAAAAAGTAGCGGCTACGCGCGGCTAGACGATAACGCGCTAGCCACCGTAGCCCGCTGGCGTTTTAAGCCAGGCAGTGTGAACGGTGTGCCCACGGTCGGTTGGGTAGAGCAGCCGGTGAACTACGCTGTGCAATAACAGCGCCGCTGTGGCTGAGAAAATGAGCGCTCGCGTAGTGGGTCGGCCATGTATTTTTTGGCTTTACTGACAGCTATGAGTATTTGACTAGCCATGTTAAAGAGGTTAAATGCTACAAAAACTGTAGCTAATTGAGCAGTAAATGCTTGGACTACTGGCTTATTTGACTGGAATTTTGCTCTAAATTGTCATGTAGACACATGTACCCGTGTGTCGCCGCCCTATGCGCCTAAAGCCTCGCGCGTCAGGGGATGTCAGGGCGAATTTACCAATAACTTGATCTCTGGTTAATACGTCTGAATTCAAGTCAATCAACTTCTACCATCGAAGGTTTCCAGTTAACCGCGCTGTACATTTATTGTTTCAATCCACGCCCGCCATCGCTGGCGGGCGAACCCCTTCAACGCTAAGCCATACTAAATGCTCACAAATTTCGCGCTGCAGCGCGAACATAGCATCAAGAGTGCAAATCGCCTCAGAAGTAAAATAAGTGTATTGCAAAATATGCATTCAAAACAAAGAACTTAGGTTGTCCGCGAACCTGTGTACGTTTCGCACATCGCTTTGGGTTCGCGCAAGCCATGCCGTCACAGCACTAATGGGCCGTCAAAGTCTACAGCTTTAAAAGCGCCATGCTCTAGCACCTCAAAACCACGTGTTTCAGGTATGCGGTAAAGGCGCAAGCAGTCCTGTTCAGAGTTTATTTCTGCCAGAAGTTTACGCTCTAGTCCTTCAAACTGTGCCACATCCAGTTGACATTCAAACACCGATTTTTGCACACGCTGGCCCGTGCTTTCACACACCTTGGCTACGCGGCGCAGGCGGCGGCGACCTTCTTTGGACTCGGTACTTACGTCGTAGCACACTAACACCAGCATAGTTTTGCACAGCCTTTTCTATTTAGCCACAAAGGGCACATACGGCGCACCCGCATCTCGCAGTGCGCGAGCCAGCAAGCGCGCTTGCACCAGAGGTAACAGTCCCAGCGGCACGCTTTGCGCTAGCAGTGGATGGGTGATTTCGTCGCGCTTTCTTTCTTGGTAAGCCACCACCACCGATTTCCGCGCATCTGGCTCTAATGACACACCACCGCCTTCGCGCAACACAAAATCTTTTGCTACTAGCTGGCCGCGGTTAATCAAGGTAAGCGCCAGCCTGTCGGCCCACGGACGAAACTCTTCCATTAAATCTAGCGCCAAGGCAGCGCGCCCAGGTCGCAGCGCATGCAAGAAGCCTACCTGCGGGTCAAGCCCAGCGGCCTCCAGCGCTGAGCGACAGTCGTTCATCCACATAGCGTACAAAAATGACAGCATGGCGTTAAAACGGTCACGTGGTGGGCGGCGGGTGCGCCCGTCCATCGCAAAAGCCTCGCGCTGGTCTGCACGCACCAGTAAATTAAGCCCGCTAAAGTATTGGCGTGCGGCCTCGCCTTCGATGCCGCGCAATACGTCAAGGTTGGCAGCGTCGGGTAAGGCGCGTAGGCTGGCTGCCAAGTCGTCGGCCAGGCGGCTCAGGGTTTTAGCCTCACCCTCTGCTTTGGCCTCGCGCGCACCGCGTTGCAGCACGGCACGGGTGTTTTTAATCTTGCCCGCCACACAGGCGCGCGCCATGTCCAGTGCAAACGCAGGATTAGCAGACAATTGAAATTGTGCTTGGCGCAGCAGCACATTGCCCGACACTTCGCCTTCTAGCCGAGCTTTAAAGCGGCCGTGATCGTCCAGCAGCACCAAGGCTATGCCGCTCTCTGCTAACTGGTGCATGAGCGGTGACGACAGGCCCACATGGCCAAAGCACACCACAGCGGTGAGGTGGTGCAAGGGCACGCGCAACCGAGTTTCGCGTTCTACCTCTACGCGCAGGGTTTCATTATCTAGCCGCAGGTAGGTGTCTTGCGTGGTGACGTAGAGGGTGTTGAGCAGTTGCATGGCTAAATGGGTTTAAGCGTCCGGGTCAAACAAAGCAGCGCGGGCGTCGGCCAAGCCTGCACTGGCGGCTTGCGGCTGGCACCGCTCGATCAACGAACACGCCTTGCAGCGTTTAGCAGCCTGCTCTGCTGGCAAGGGTGGTGGCAGCACGGTGCTGGCCAGCATGTGGCGAATAGCCTGTGCGGTATGCACCACAGCCGCCTGCAGCTGCGGCGTAATGGGCACCACCCGCCTGCGCTTGGACGTGGCATAAAAAATCGCCCCTTCGTTTACTGCCTTGCCCGTCATGCTTTGCAAGCACATGGCCTGCGCTGCAAGCTGGATGTCATCACACTCGGCAATGTCTGGCGCCTTGTGGCGGCTGCCATGCTTGTATTCCACCGGGTAAGGCACCCCACCAGGCAAAAACTCCACCACGTCGGCCTTGCCCACCAGCCCCAGCACGTCGTTCCACAGCGGCAGCGCCCGCTCTACCCGCACACCTTTGGCTGTTTCTACACCCGGTTTGTCCACCTTGGCATGCACCGCCTGGCCGCGCAGCGTGTGTACGTTTTCGTCAAACACCTGCTCTAAGTGGATTAGCCCACACTGGCGCGGGCAGTAGTGCCAGTGCTGTAGGGCAGACAG
>JAYTPK010000214.1:0-6168 GCA_043747295.1 Polaromonas sp.
GCGCGCGTTTGAGCTCTTCAAGCTCGGCGTTGATGAAAATCCGAAAAGCCTGAAATGTGCGCGTTGCAGGGTTCTGGCCCTGCTCGCGGGTTTTGACCGTGCTAGCCACGAGGCTGGCCAGCTCAAGGGTGGATCGAACCGGGCCCCGTTCTTGTCGGCGCGCTGTAATCGCCTTTGCAATGGGCCCAGCAAACCGTTCTTCGCCATAGTCACGAATCACCTCCTTGATATGAAGCTCCTCTGCCGTCTCTAGCCACTGCGCCACACTTTGCCCGCGCGTGGTGTCCATGCGCATGTCCAGCGGCGCATCGCCGCGAAACGAAAAGCCCCGCGCTGGGTTGTCGATCTGCGGGCTGCTGATCCCTAAGTCCATCAACAATCCGTGCACACTGCCATTGGGCAAATCGCCTATGTTGGCAAAGCCTTCGTGGCGAATGGTAAAGCGGTTGTCGTTGATGGTGGCGGCTTCGGCCAGCGCTTCTAAGTCTTTGTCGAAAGCCGTTAATTGCCCCTGCGCACTCAGGCGCGATAGGATCAAACGCGCGTGCCCGCCGCGCCCAAAGGTTGCGTCGACATAGTGACCGTCTGGTGTTGTGATGAGAGCATCGACTGCTTCGTTCAACAAGACGGTGGTGTGTTGCCATGCGTTTGCCACCGTGCGCCTGTTAAAAAGAAAAGTCTTTGAACGCTTGGGGCACTTCGCTTTGCAGCGCCTGCGCCTCTTTGGCATCGTGTGTGGCCTTGTCCCACAGCTCGAAGTAGCTGCCCAAACCCATTAGCACCGTGTCCTTGGTAATACTGGTGGCGGCGCGCAGCTCGGGCGAAATCAAAATGCGGCCTGTGCCGTCCATTTCTACGTCCATCGCGTTACCTAAAAATATGCGTTTGACCCATTGTGCAGACATGGGCACTTGGGCAATGCGTTCACGAAACTTTTCCCACTCAGGGCGCGGAAAAATCATCAAGCAACCATCGGGGTGGCGCGTGATGGTGAGCTGCCCGAGCGCAGTCGCGCTCAGCACCTCACGGTGCCGCGTAGGTACCGAGAGTCTGCCTTTGGCATCGAGAGCGAGAGCGGAAGCGCCTTGAAACATGGTTTTTACTAAAAACGCGCAGTGTGGATCAAAATATCCACTTTTTTGCACTATTTACCACTGTATCAGGATTCATTGCACTTACAAGGGGCAAACTGTAAAAAAGTTCAATGAAATCAAGGACTTAGAGCTGTCATTGTAGACAGTTAGTATGAAAAATATCCTTGCAAACCAAGCACTTAGAGTGCACTGTGAAAGTGCAACTTGAGGGTATAGCCCTATGTTGACCTTGGTTTGCAAGATTTTAAATTGAAGCAAGCTCGATGGCCAAGGATCAAGTTGTGGGTAGCATTTATCTTGATGGGTAAATCTTATATTATTGCTATGATAATTATAGCTGCCTGAGCAATGAATACTTGGACTACAGCCATATTCAACCACTATTTACACGATCCATGCTGCTGACGAAACAAGCGTGGCTCTACAGAACCCGGTACAGCCCACACACCAAGTTTAGCCACCCGCGCAGCCTGCTCTTGCGCTGCATAAGGCCCCGGGTTATTGCGATAGCGGTAGCTCCAGGCTTGACCCTGCTGCACCATCCATTCGCCCACGTCAATCCCCTGCATACGCACACGCGCCAGCATGCGGCCATAGTCGTCGTAGCGGCCTGTTTGTAGCTGTACAGTTTGGTGCAACACTTTGGTCTTTAATGCAGCTAGCGATGCATCGCCGCCAGCTTGGCAGCTCTCTGGTGCATCAATGCCTTGAAAGCGCACTTTCACACTGTCAGTCTCGCCAACAAGGCGCACCCACAGCGTGTCGCCATCGGTCACATGGGTGACTACGCCTTGCAGCGGGCTACTGGCCGGCTTAGCCTGCGCGCCCAGTGCGAAACATGCGCTACACGCAGCGCCAACCATGAAAACTAACCCTGAAAATTTTTGCAGCACTTTGTCTATCATCCTAAAACACCTTTCCTTGATCACAGCCTCATCTTAGGTCACATAATAGAGGCTTAACTTAACTCCCTTCGTAAGAGATACATCGCATGACCTACGCCAACACACAGCTTTTAATCGACAACCAATGGCGCGACGCGCAGGGCGGCAAAACGCTGCCTGTGGTAAACCCCGCTACCGGCGCAGAGATTGGCCGCGTAGCCCATGCAGCGATTGCTGACCTTGACGCAGCGCTCATTGCTGCACAAAAAGGCTTCATCACCTGGCGCGCCATGCCCGCTATTGAGCGCAGCAAGATCATGCGCCAAGCCGCCGTGCTGATGCGCGAACGCGCTGACCGCATTGCCATGCTGATGACGCTAGAGCAAGGCAAACCGCTGGCTGAGGCCAAGGTAGAGTGCATGTCTGCTGCCGACATCATTGAGTATTTTGCCGAAGAAGGCCGCCGTATTTATGGCCGCATCGTGCTGCCACGCGCTGCCAATGTGCAGCAGCAAGTTTTGAAAGAGCCTGTAGGCGTTGTGGCGGCATTCACGCCGTGGAACTTTCCTATCAACCAAGTCGTGCGCAAGATGTCTGCCGCAATGGCCACAGGCTGCTCCATCATTGTCAAAGCACCTGAAGAAACCCCTGCATCGCCTGCAGAATTGATCCGCGCTTTTATTGATGCAGGCGTGCCAGCAGGTGTGGTGGGCTTGGTGTATGGCAACCCGGCAGAGATCTCGTCGTACCTGATTGCGCACCCCATCGTGCGCAAAATTACCTTCACTGGCAGCACGCCTGTGGGCAAGCAACTGGCTGCCATGGCGGGCCAGCACATGAAGCGCGCCACCATGGAGCTGGGCGGCCACGCGCCAGTGATCGTGGCTGAAGATGCTGATATTGCACTGGCAGTTAAAGCCTCTGCAGGCGCTAAGTTTCGCAACGCAGGCCAAGTGTGCATTGCGCCTACGCGCTTTTTGGTGCACAACAGCGTCAAAGCTGAATTCACGGCGCAGATGCTGGCCTTTATTGGCAAAATCAAAGTGGGTGATGGCACCACCGCAGGCACCACCATGGGCCCACTGGCCAACGCACGCCGCTTAGATGCGATGAAACAAGTCGTGGAAAAAACCGTAGCGGCGGGTGCCAAGATGGAAACCGGCGGCGCACGCATTGGCAGCACAGGTAACTTTTTTGAGCCCACCGTGTTTACCGATGTACCACTCACGGCTGATTTGTTTAACAACGAACCTTTCGGCCCATTGGTAGGCATTCGCGGCTTTGACACGATTGAAGAGGCCATCACCGAGTCCAACCGCCTGCCGTATGGCCTGTCTAGCTACGCCTTCACTAAGAGCCTGAAAACCGCCCACGCCATCAGCCATGGCATTGAAGCGGGCATGGTCTGGATCAACCAACCCGCCGCGCCCGTGCCCGAGATGCCGTTTGGCGGCGTGAAAGATTCTGGCTACGGCAGCGAGGGCGGCATGGAGGCACTTGAGGCTTACCTGAATACCAAAACGGTCTCTACTGTGATGATTTAAGGCCAGGCGTAATAAACCCTATCGGCCGTTTTGGCGGCACTGGCGGGGGTGTCGTCAGTTCACGCAAAACATTCAAAACCTGCTTGATTTGCGCCCGCGTTTGGCTGCTGAAAGTGTCATGCGACATGGCTATCAAATCGGTTTTATGCTCTAGCTCGGCTAAGCGCTGCGCCACATCTGCATTCAGCGCAGCGGCTTGGCGCAGCTGCACAAACGCACGCACCACAAAAATACCCATCTCCACCGCTTGGCTGGAGGCCAGCACATTAGCCGCCTGGATAGCGCCATGCTCTGTAAAAGCAAAAGGCAGTGTTTTAGAAAATTTTAGTTTTTGGAGGTGGTCGCAATTTGCGACCACCTCGGCTTTTTCCTGCAAAGTAAGCTGAAATAAAAAGTCACTGGGAAAGCGCTGGCGGTTGCGTTTGACTTGCTCGTTTAAGCGCTTGGTCTCTACGCCATACAAAACCGCTAAATCCAGATCAACTATCACGCGCACGCCACGGATTGACTGGATCCGTAGCTCAATCCTGGGCAATAAAACTGCATCGGTGGCACTCATGGCTTAGCCCTCTGAAAATTACGCCGATTGGCGTTGAAGGGTGGAAGATTAGTTTATTTTACTGTATATTTGTACAGTAATTAATAACCTTATGAACAACCTACGTACCTTCTTTGTCGACTTTAACTCCTACTTTGCCTCAGTGCAGCAGCAGATCGACCCTACCCTGCGCGGCAGGCCGGTAGGGGTGGTGCCAGTGATGGCCGAGAGCAGTTGCTGCATTGCCGCCAGCTATGAGGCCAAGCGCTTTGGTGTGAAGACGGGCACTGGTGTGCGCGAGGCGCGCCAGCTGTGCCCAGACATTACCTTTGTGCTGGCCAAGCACGAGGTGTATGTGCACTACCACCACCTGGCCATCGCTGCGGTAGACCGCATTGTGCCGGTGCGTCAGGTGATGAGCATTGACGAGATGGAGTGCGAGCTGCCCACGCGCTGGCGCACCCGCGAGAAAGTGATTGAGATTGCCGCCGCTGTGAAAAAAGAAATTCTCACCACCGTGGGCGACCAGCTGCACACCAGCATTGGCGTGGCACCCAACACGCTGCTGGGCAAGCTGGCGTCTGACATGCAAAAGCCCAACGGCTTGGTCATACTGGAGACCAAAGATTTGCCACAAGCTTTGTTCCACCTTAAACTGCAAGACATTACCGGTATTGGCAAAAGCATGTTGGCGCGGCTTAACCACGGCGGCATCCACAGCGTAGAGCAGCTGTACGCTGCACCGCGCGACGTGCTGCACACCGTGTGGGGCGGCGTAATGGGCGATGAGATGTACGACAAGCTGCGCGGCGTGTGGTACGCCCCGCGCGAAGTGGTAGCCCGCAGCCTGGGCCATTCGCACATCTTGCCGCCCGATATGCGCAACCCCGCAGGTGCCTTTGGCGTGCTTAACCGATTAACCCAAAAAGCCGCCATGCGCCTGCGCAAACAAGGCTTTTATGCCACCGCCATGAGCGTGAGCGTGCGCAGCGACCACCGCTATCGCACAGAACGCAATGGCCACCGCGATACCCGCTTTGGCGAAACACAAAGCACACAGTTCTTTTTGCACACGCTAGATACGCTGTGGCGCACCGGCTTAGATCAATTGCAGCGCCCCAAAGGCGTAGGCATGGTGCTGCACGGTCTGGTTCCTGCAGACATGCACACACTGTCGTTGTTTGATGAGATAGGCGAGGAGCCCGCTGCAGCCGCACAAGCCGCCGCAGCCACCGCTCCTTCTACAGTTACTGCCCCAACCCGCACAGCAGCGTACGTACAAAACGCCAAAGCAGTACGCGACCCCACACGCCTGCTAGCCGCCATGGACATCATCAACAAAACCCAAGGTAAAAATGCCCTGTACTTCGCCACTGCACACAACTCATTAAACAATGCACCGATGCGAATTGCGTTTAACCGGATACCAGATATTGAGACCGAGCAATGAGAAATCTATTACTATGAATTTCATAGCTGTTCGAGCAATGAATGCTTGGACTACAGGTTGTTTTGATATATAAAACGAGCTTGCAACGGTTTTATGGAGATTTGATGGCAATAGCGTTGGTTTGTAGGTGTTTGGTGCGATTGGTTATAGCTAGCGATCAAGGCTGACGGTTTACACAGTGTCCGCATGGGAAGTCAATGGATATGCAGGGTTGGAGGGATAGGACACTACAGCTGTTTTGATGGGTAAACAGCCTGCGCAGACAGGCTGTTTACCCCTAAACCGCACAGCATGCCTACAATACGTAGATATTGGATGAATTGATGAACCACGGGGTGAATTATGTTGCAGACTTACAAAGCGCAGTTAGAAGGATCGCAGCTGATTTGGCTAGGCCAGCCGCCAGCGCTGCCCCAGCGCCATGAAGTGATCGTGGTGGTGGACACCAACGCGCTGGGCGCGCCCGCGCAGAACGCCCCTTCTGATGCTTACAGCCTGTTTGAACAGCTCAGCGGTGCGTTGGGCCACGTCAGCCGCGCAGATGTGGATGCCCAGCTAGCCGCTATGCGCGCGGAGTGGGACCGACCTTTGGGCATGTAATGATTGTTGCTATGCCTTTGTTGCTTGATACCAATGTTTTGATCTACAACTTACAAGG
>JAYTPK010000215.1:0-7340 GCA_043747295.1 Polaromonas sp.
ATATTTGGTGGCCAATTCAGTCATCGCGCGCCTAAGCGCATGGATGGACGGCGAAGGCCTGCGTGCCATCATGCAAGGCGTGGCGCTAGACCTGGACACCCTAGAAGCCGCTGAAAAATCAGCCCTGGCCCTGCAAGGCGGCCTGCACAACGCGCAAGTGGCAGCAGTGTTCGACAACCGCACCGACAAGCATGTGCTGACCATTACCCGCTGGATCCACGGCAACGCCAAGGTCAGCAACATTACCGCAGACTTTGTGCACGGTGGCGACTACGCTGCCATGCGCGAGGCCGCCCTGACCTTTGAAGGCCTGATCGGCGAAGGCGCCGTGGTGCAACGCGGCGAAGGCGAAAAGCAAAAAGAGCACAAAGTAAGCGACTTTAGAGAAGCCATGGCTTGGCTGATAACCCAAGCCGAAAACGCCGTAGGCCGCCAGCGCTACAAAGGCCTGGGCGAGATGAACCCCATGCAGCTGTGGGAAACCACTATGGACCCCACCGTGCGCACCCTGCTGCGCGTGCAGATAGAAGACGCGATCGAAGCCGACCGCGTGTTCACCACCTTGATGGGCGACGACGTAGAGCCGCGCCGGGCGTTTATTGAGACGAATGCGCTGCGGGCGGCGAATATCGACGTTTAAATCTGGCTGTCGACAATGATTAAAGTGTTGCATGCCCAATGGGCGGGTGGTAGCAAAGTGGCGCTGGAGTTTTCAGACGGCAGCGACGGTGTGTACGACTTTGCCAGCTTGTTGTCTAAAGACACAGCGTTGACGCAGCCGCTGCGCAATGAAGACATGTTCAAACGATTCTTTCTGGAGCTGGGTGCCCTGTGCTGGCCGAATGGGCTAGAGTTCAGTGCTTCAAAACTGCATAGCGAATTGGCAGCATCTGGATCACTTCTATACTCTGAGAAGGCTGCTTGAGTTAAGCAACGGGTGTCTGTTCTTCTATGAAAATCCCGCATGCCAAGGCGGATTTTCATGGTTGATTGGCCACAACTACCATGAAAATCGAACATGTCATGTTGGAATTTCATGGTAAAAGTGCTACTATTCGGCCATGCTTGCACGCCAACAGCTTGAAACTAATATCCGCACCGCGCTAGGCCGCTCTCGGGCTGTGGTGCTTAGCGGGCCCAGGCAGGTGGGCAAAAGCACGCTGGCCCAGCGGTTTTTAAGCCGCCAGTCGCCTAATTACTTTGACCTGGAATACCCGCCCCACGCCGCGCAGCTAGAGCAAGCCACCCAAGTGCTGGAAGCCTTGCAGGGCTTGGTGGTGATTGACGAGGTGCAACTGCGGCCCGGTTTGTTCCCGCTGCTGCGTTCGTTGATAGACCGCTCCAACGCACCCGGCCAATATTTGCTACTGGGCAGTGCCGCGCCCGCTTTGATGCGTCAGGCGGGCGAATCATTACTGGGCCGCGTGGAGACAGTAGATGTGGGTGGCTTTGATGTGCAGGAGCTTACGCAGCATGCGGGCGGCTACAGCGACGAAGCGATAACGCGCCTGTGGCTGCGCGGCGGGTTTCCGCTGGCTTACCTAGCCAACACCGACGCAGACAGCGCCGCTTGGCGCAGCAACGCTATATCGAACCACTTGAATGTGGACTTGCCAGAGTTTGGCGTTAACGTGCCCGCGCCCACCATGTTGCGCTTTTTGACCATGCTGGCGCATTGGCATGGGCAAACCTGGACAGCCGCGCCGTTTGCCCAAAGCATGGGCGTGTCAGAGCCCGCTATTCGCCGTTACCTGGACACGCTGACCCAAACCTTCATGATTCGCCAGCTACAGCCGTGGCATGAAAACCTGGGCAAGCGCCAAGTGAAAGCGCCCAAAATCTACTTTAGAGACACCGGCCTGCTGCACACGCTGATGGGCATCAAAACCCTGCCCGAGCTGGTGACGCACCCGCGCGCAGGTGCCAGCTGGGAAGGCTTTGCATTAGAGCAAATTTTGCGCATTGCCCAGCCCGACGAAGCCTACTTTTGGGCCACCCATCAAGGGGCCGAGCTAGACCTGCTGATGCTGCGCGGCCAGCAGCGCATAGGCGTGGAATTTAAACGCGCCGATGCCCCCGCCATCACCAAAAGCATGCGCATCGCCATGCACGACCTGAAGCTGGACGCGCTGTATGTGGTGTACCCCGGCCTGCACCGCTACCCCATGGGCGAAGGCGTAGAAGCGGTGCCGCTGTGGGCGGTGTTGCCTGCAGCCAGCAAAAATACCGAAGGTTTTGTCGGACTGCTGGCCGGGCGAACCCCAAAAGTTGCTACTATTGATGAGATCATCGACTCTACCGCCCAGGCATGGGCTGGGTAGCCTGACCACAAGGAGAACGTAATGGACGCTGTAGTTTCTGCCCAAGGCCTGACAGTACCCAAGCGCATGCTGCGTGGGGTGCAGCGTGTGCACATCGAGAAAAAGCAGGGTGTCATCATCATTACGCCGCAAGAGCTCAATGACCCGTTGTTCGGTTTGGGGGCCTCGCCAGCGAAGCAAAGCCTGAGCACGGGTGCAAAAAAGCACGACCAGCATATTTATAACGGCCGCTAAAGCCTTGCCGCGTTAACTAGCCGATGGCCCTGTTCTTAGACACCAGCTTTGTCATAGCGCTGGAAATGGCGCGCGACAACCAGCACAAGGCAGCGGCGCAACACTGGAAAATCTATATTCAAAACCCACAACCCTTGGTCACTACCGACCTGGTGTTTGCAGAAATAGTCACCTTTTTCAACGCACGCGGCCTGCACGGTAAAGCGGTAGAGGTGGGCGACCGATTGGTGAACAGCCAGTTGGTAGACATAGTGAGCACCACGCCAGAGCTGCGTAAAGAGGCGTGGGCATTTTTTAAACGGCACGCAGACAAGCAATACTCATTAGCAGACTGCGCATCCTTTATCGTTATGCGCAAGCGCCGCATCCATTCGGCCCTGACGTTTGATGACCATTTTGCGCAAGCGGGGTATACCGTTGTTCCCGCGCAGTGAGTAACCCCATCAACGCGGTATCCAGACCCCTTCTTGCAACTGGCGGCATACAAAGCACGGAGAAAATGATGGGGAATTTCACTATGGACGTACACACCACCATACTGGCGCGCATCCAATGTGACCCCGCCTATGTGCAGGCGCTGTGGAACGAAGCCGTGCAGCTCTTTCTGGAGGGGGAGCCGCAAACCGCCAAGATCATACTGCGCGATCTGGTCAATGCCACGGTGGGCTTTGAAGGTTTGGCAGAGCGAATTCAAAAACCCAGCAAAAGCGTACACCGCATACTGTCTGCCGCTGGTAACCCTACTATGGACAATTTGTCCGCTATTTTTCTGGCGGTAAAGCCGATAGCAAAGAAATCGAAGACAAAGCGCGGAACAGCACTACAGTAATTTAAGGGCACCGATGCCCCCACCATCACCAAAAGCATGCGCATTGCCATGCACGACTTGAAACTAGACGCGCTGTACGTGGTGTACCCCGGTCTGCACCGCTACCCCATGGGCGAAGGCGTGGAGGCGGTGCCGCTGTGGGCGGTGCTGCCTGCTGTGCGTGAAGATATGGATGGCTCTGTAGTGCTGCTAGCAGGGCAAACCAAAAAAGTCGCCACCATTGACGAGATCAATGAGGCCACCGCCCAAAGATGAGCTGGTAAACAGTGAAGATTACGGCTGACACCAACGTGCTGGTGCGCGCTGTGGTGTGTGACGACCCGGCGCAAGTAAAAATAGCCGCCAAGGTATTACTAGACGTCACGCTGATAGCCATTGCGCTGCCGAGCCTGTGTGAGTTTGTCTGGGTGCTGCGCAAAGTCTATGGCTTTATGCCCATGGACGCAGCCAGCGCCATCCGCCCCCTTTTAGCCGCAGCCAACGGGTCCGCCGTAGAAGCAGGCGGAGATTTTGACGATGGCGTGATTGCCTACGAAGGCCACTGGCTGGGCGGGGAAACCTTTGTGTCGTTTGTCAAAAAGGCTGTGGCCCTGCTCAAGACACAGGGTTAGCAGCGCATAGCTATGCACGACATGAGGCGGGATGCGTTATATGTGGTGTAACCCGTTCGGCACCTCTACCGGGTGCGCGAAGGCGTGTAGTTGAGTCGCTTCGGGCAGTCTTGCCACAATTGCTGTACGTAACTCCTATATTACACTGGGCGTCATTATCCCTTTTTACTAATAAATATTTGAATCTAGGAGTTAACCTGGACTGGTCACGCATCGAAGTCGAAGCAATAGTTGCGGACTATCTCCAAATGTTGACGCTTGAACTTAGCGGTCAATCATTTAACAAAGCTGCACACCGACGACAGCTGATTCCTTTATTGGATAACCGTACCGAAGCATCGGTTGAGTTTAAGCACGGCAATATTAGTGCAGTGATGTTGGAAATGGGCATCCCGTATATTCGCGGGTATCTACCCCGATCAAACGCTCAAACACTACTAAGTGTGGTCGTCGCGGAGCAGGTGCGTAACAAGCCCTCGCTTGATCAGGCTGCATTGGCTGCAGTGCAGCAACCTGCTGTTGTGCCTAGCGCAAACGACTTTACTAAAGTTATTGCGCATGCCCCTACGCTTGAAGGTCGACTTTCTGATTCGACCCCTTTACATTCTTTTAATGCGATAAAAAGAGACTATTTAGCTAGGGAGACTGAAAATCGTTCATTAGGATTGGCGGGTGAAAAATTCGTCATTCAGTACGAACACTGGCGACTTGTAGCGATTGGACAACGTGTTCTTGCAGATCGTGTGGAGCACGTTGCAAACACTCGCGGAGACGGTCTTGGTTACGACGTACTTTCATTTGACCCTGACGGAAGAGAAAGATTTATCGAAGTCAAAACAACTGCGTTTGGGAAAGAAACCCCTTTTTTTGTATCGCGTAACGAGCTTGATTTTTCTAAAGTGGAAAGGGAGCGTTTTCATCTTTATCGCTTGTTTGAATTTCGTAAAGCACCAAGACTTTTTGATTTGCCAGGACGGTTAGATACGCATTGCATACTGGATCCAATAACGTACAGAGCAAGTTTTAGTTGAAACCAAAATCTGGTACCTAGCCTTTGAATCTTGATTGGTTTTCTCGTTGATGCGCATACAGCGTACGTACAGGACGAGGTGATTGCCTGAAGGAGTCTTCGGGGGCGCGCATGTCGCAGCCAAGTGCGTAAAAAACCGTCCAGTCTCCGTAATAGCAATTTTGGTAATGCACCATGTCGCCGTTGATCGTCAGCATGGGCATGTCTTGTGTGGGAAAGTACCTTTTCTCATCAACTGCGCTGTGAAAGCCTAGTTTGATAGCGTTGGTGTAGGTGGTGTGCACAAAACGTAAGGGGCCGATGAGCGGGCCATTAAAGCCCCACTCAATCATTTGGTCGTCTGGGTCCTTGCGGCCATGGAAGAGGCCGAGGTATAGGCCGGGTTCGTCGGGTTCTGTGCCATACAGCGGTATGGCGTTAGGGTTAGATGAATGCATGGTGTCTCATTAGTTTGGGTTGCGCTAAAGCTCGGCCATTGTTGAGTGAAATGGTGGCTTTGTGGTCCAGGGCTTTGCCTGGGTTGACAATCATGCTAATATTCCTTACCTGCTGTAAGGAGAGCATATGCCTACCGCCACATTAACCAGTAAAGGCCAAATTACCCTACCGCTCGCCGTGCGCGCAGCGCTGGGGCTGACTGCTGGCCAGAAAATTGATTTCCTCCCCGAGGGCGATAGCTTCCGCGTGGTTGCGCTGCGCACGGATGTGTCTGTGCTGCGCGGGCGGTTTGCGGGGCGGGTGAAGAAGCCGGTCAGCATTGCGCAGATGGATGTCGCTATCGCTGCGTGTGCCACGGGGCGCATGCGATGACGGGGTTGGACACCCATGTGCTGTTGCGTTACCTCACGCAGGATGACGCTAAGCAGGCGGCGCAGGCTACCGCGCTGATAGAAAACACGCTGACGGTGGCTAGACCCGGCTTTATCAGCTTGGTGGTGCTGACCGAGTTGTATTGGGTGCTGGTCAATGTGTATAGCGTGACGGGGTCTGAATGGCTGGACACGGTGGACGACCTGCTGGCCAGCCAGCGCATGCAGCTGGAGCAGCGCGAGGTGGTGCAGGGTGCCGTGCAGGTGTGCCGCAGTAGCAAGGCGGGCTTTGTGGATGCGCTGATAGCGCAAGTGGCTAAGGCGGCTGGGTGCGGGCAGACGCTGAGCTTTGATAAGGTGGCGGTGCGGTTTGCGGGGATGGTGGCGGTTTGAATGTTCATGAAAATCCACCGTAGCGTGGAGGAATTTCATGGGGATTGTTGATTCGCTGTGTTGTGCGATAACGGGCGTTTTGCAGCCTGTTTAGTATTCAAATGTGCCGATAGTCCAAGCATTTGCTGCTCAAGCAGCTATTAATTTTATAGTGACTACACTCTAACTGCGCGCAAACTCGATCAACTCGCGCATGCTCCCACCATCTGCTGCGCGCAGCGCTTGCAAGTAGCGCTCGCGCGCATTGCCTGTGCTGCCTAGTGATGCACTGCCCCATGTAAAGCGTGCTTGGCCTAGGCGCACGGCTAGTGTGTCGGCTAGCAGGCGTGCATGGCGGCCGTTGCCGTTGGGGAAGGGGTGTATCCACACTAGCTGGTGGTGAAAGCGGATGGCCAGTGCGTCGCGCTGTGCGCCGTTGCCTGCGCTGTTGCTTGCACTGTTGTCTGCGATGGGTGCGTGGTCGATTTGGTAGCGGGTGTTGTCTAGCAGGTTGCGCAATTTGGTGGCTACTTGCGGCCAGTCTACGCCGATGTTTTTATTGCTTGAGCGAAAGGTGCCTGCCCAGCGCCACGTGTGGCTGAACATTTTGCTGTGCAGGTCGCGCACAAAGCCTTCTGTTAATGGGTCGCGCTTGGTTTGGCGCGCGGCCCATCTCTCGCCTTCTAGGATGTTGGCCTCTTCCCATGCGTTGAGGTCGGCTTGGGTGGTGATGTGCTGGGGCAGTAGGCCTGAGGCTTCGTCTGGGTCTAGCGGCGTTGCGCCTTGTGGGTAGGTGATGTCCATGGCCTTGATGTTATTTCCACAAATTGCGGCGTGGGCCTGCCAGCAGCTCTTGGGCTAGCAGGTCGCGCTGCAGTTGGCGTGCTGCGCCCTGTACGGCCTGGTCTTCCAGAGCCATGGTGTGGGCTACGGGGGCTAGCTGCTGGGCTGCCACCAGTTTGGCGCGGTCTTGTAGCTGTTGGGCTAGGGGCTGGCGGGGCACTAGGGCGTATTGCAGCTCGCAGCCCAAGGCCTCGGCCAGCTTGCGCAGGCTGGCTAAGGTGATGACTTGGTTGGCTTCGGCCTGCTCTAGCTTATGCAAGCCAGACGGAGTGATGCCTAGCTGTTTGGCTT
>JAYTPK010000216.1:0-35903 GCA_043747295.1 Polaromonas sp.
TAACGCTCACGGGCACAGACTTGTTCGGCAACTCTGTCAATAAGTCAGTACAAACCAACGCTTCTGGTACCTACGCGTTTGGCGGCCTGCTGCCGGGTAACTACACAGTGTCTGAAGCGCTAGTGCCAGGCTACACCCACACGGGCTCAAGCGTGGAGGGCCCCAACGCAGTGGGCGCAACCTATGCGCCCATTGCAACCAATACGCCAAACCTAGAACCAGCACCGGGCACAGCAGCGGGCGGCGTGGCTACACCATCAGTTGATTTAATCAAACTGGGGCCCGGCGGAGTCTCGGAAGGTAATAATTTTGGTGAGCGCGGCAGCGATCTATCGGGCCGTGTTTGTGAAGACCTGAACAACGACGGCATATGCCAGCCTGCTGAGCCGTCTATTTCAGGAGTGACAATCACTCTGAGCGGCCTAGACGCGGCAGGTAACGCGGTCACACGTACCGCAGTTACCAGCGCCACTGGCTCTTGGGTTATCAATGACATTGCAGCGCCTAACTCTGCGGGCTACACGCTAGAAGAATCGCAGCCACCTGGTTATCTTGACGGTCGCCAGTCACCCGGCACCTTAACGCCCTACGCTGCAAATAATTCTGCGCCAGATATAGGTGCTACAACGCCTACGGACGTTACCTCAGCGGTTAAAGACCGGATTACCGGTATCAAGTTTAACGTTGCTACGAATGGCACTAACTATGATTTCGCAGAAGTCAAACCAGCAAGCCTGCAAGGGTTTGTCTACCTGGACATCGACAAAAACGCAGCGCGTACGCCAGGTGTTGATGTAGGCATCGCTGGTGTTACTTTGGAGCTGACTGGCACTAATGATATGGGGCAATCAGTAACACTGGTAACGACGTCTACCGTGTCTCCAGATGGGTCATATACGTTTGCCAATTTGCGTCCAGGCACTTACGTGGTACGCGAAATACAGCCTACTACGCCTAGCGTGTTTGACGGCACCGTTACCGTGGGTGCAGTGACTTCAACGGCAACACCGACTAATGCTATTTCAGGGGCTGTGACGACCGAAATCGCAAGCTCAACATCAGGTGCAGGCGAGGGTGTGAGCGGGATCGTGCTGGGTTCTGGCGGCGTAGGTGTTGGGTACAACTTTGGTGAGATACCGCGCTTGAGCATATCGGGTCGAGTTATCTTAGATGCGGATCGCAGCGGCACCATCAACAACGGTGAAACTAACATTCCTGGCGTGACTACCACCATCACGTTATGTAGCACTAACACCAACCCTTGCACGGGCATTGTGCTTGCTAGTACGGCAACAGACCCATCGACGGGCGCATACCAGTTTAATGATCTACAGCCCGGCGATTATTTTGTAGTTGAGACCCAGCCTGCGGGCTACGCGTCCACCACAGCGAATAACATACCTGTAACCCTGACGACGACCAGCGTGATTAACAGAGACTTTCTCGAAACAGGTGCTGACATCAGTGGAACTGTATATTCTGATAACGATGCAAGCGGCGCAATTAACACGCCGACTGACACGGGTATCAGTGGCGTTGGTATGCGCTTATGTTTGACCAGTGCACTCAGTTGCACTACACCTGTTGCAACTGCCACTACGAGCTTCAGCGGCAGCTACACCTTTGCCAATGTCCCTGCGCCACCGCTTGGTGACAGCTATTTCATCCTAGAAAATGAAACTACTGGCCCACTTACTGCATACAACAACGGCACGTCAACCGTGGGAGTCTTGACAGGCGGTAGCGCTCTAGCAAATGGCGCGTTCACACCTGCCGAACAAGGCCCAAGTTTCACCGGTGACAGCAAGATCAACGCGATTAAATTTGAGATGCCTACAACCGTTGCCACAGGACCAGCCCCAGTCATAGGTCTTGGCTATAACTTCGGTGAACTGCCCATAGCTGGTATCAGCGGCAAAGTCTTCGTTGACCGTGACTTTACTAACGGAACGACTGGCACATTCAATATCACCACAGATACACCGATTAATACGGTAACCATTACTCTGTGCAGCGCACCTAGCGTGCTTGGCACCTGCCCTTCCGGCAATATTGTGGCCACGACCACGACCTCAATTACGGGTGACTACAACTTCCCGAGCGTGCCTGCTGGTACTTATTACGTGATTGAAAGTCAGCCAGCGGGCTATGGTTCGAGCTCGCCTAACGAGCAGACGGTCGTGCGCAGTGGTAGTACACCGATAGCGAATATCAATTTTGCTGACACATTGGCTGAAATCAAAGGGCGTGTATACCAAGACAATAACGGTTCAGGAGCGTATGAACCGACAGATGTAGGTATTGGCACCGTGACAGTAAAACTATGTTTGTCATCGGATGCAGCATGCGCCAGTCCAATACAAACCATACAAACTACGGCGGTTAGCGGAACGTACACTTTTGCCAATGTGCCCGCACCACCGGCTGATCAAACTTACTTCATCAAAGAAGAGCAATCTACAGTACCTGCTACGCTGCAAAACGGCACCACCACAGTGGGCTCTTTAGCAGTGGGTGGCGCAGCGCCTGCACCCGTTGGTACAGCAAATACACCGAACAACACAATTAACGGCATCACTTGGACGCCTTCAGCTACCCCAGTCAATGGCTTATCTGCGCTGGGCACAGACTACAACTTTGGCGAATTGCCCACCACCACCGTCTCTGGTGCGGTCATATTGGACAGAGACTTTGGTGGCACACAGTCCCCTGGTGATACTGGCTTGCCAGTTACTACTACAGTGACCTTGTGCCGCTCTGCTCCTGTGCACGGCCAGCTGTGCCCGCTAACAGACGTAGTGGCTAGTACCACGACCACACCAGGCTCAGGTACTTACACCTTCCCTGCGGTAACGCCCGGCACTTATTACTTGGTTGAGACACAGCCAGTGGGCTATGCATCAAGCTCGCCCAACACGTCTGCGCCTGTGAACGTTACAACAACGGCTATTGCAGGTATCAACTTCTACGAGACGGGTGCACGCTTAAGCGGCACCGTATACAAAGACGTTGACTACTCGGGTACTAACAACGCTGGCGATATTCCATTGCCGGGCGTTATGGTGCGCGTGTGTACCACAGCCAACTGCGCTGCGGGTAGCGTGGTAGCTAGCACTACAACGTCTGCAACAGGCCTGTACCAGTTCAATGATTTGCCAGCGCCACCTGCAGGGCAGTCTTACTTTGTAGTTGAAGACCAAGCCACGGTGCCTCCGACGCCCACAGTGCTATCTGACGGCACCACCACGGTGGGTGCGTTTGTGCTGACGGGTACGGGCGGCAGCTTTGCGACTGTCACAGCAGTGCAGTCACCAAGCCGCTTTGAAGGCGTGACCTGGACACCGCCTACCAGCGTGCAGGCAGGAGCACCTGCGGTGGTCGGCACCAACTTTAACTTTGGTGAAATTGACGGCTTTGATGTCGGCGGCAAAGTGTTCTTTGACGCTAACCGCAATGGTGGCATTGACTCACTTGGCGACACACCGTTAGCGGGTGTTGTGATGACGCTATGCCGCGTAGCCACTGTGCCATGCCCTCCCACAAGTGTGGTGGGCACCACCACCACTAATGTGACGGGTGACTACACGTTCCCACGTGTACCGCCAGGCGACTACTTTGTGCAAGAAACCCAGCCGCTAGGCTACGGCTCTGTGCCAACACCAGCAGCACCTACGGCTACAGACGTACGCCCCATCAAAGTGGCCGGCACCAACGTGACGGGTATTAACTTTGCCGACACGTTGTCCAGCATCGCTGGTTTGGTTTACCGTGACGACGACGGTAGCCAGACACGTAACGGTGCAGAAACCACCATGCCAGCGGGTATCACCATCACGCTGAGCGGCATTGACGCTACAGGCGCTGCAGTGACTCGCACCGCTGTGACTAACGCGAGTGGTACTTATGTGTTTGACAACCTGCGCACGGGCACTTACACCATCACGGAGTCGCAACCTGCAGGTTTTGGCAATGGCGGCTCCAACGTGGGTACGCTGGCTGGTGGAACGGGCAGCCCGAACAGCAACCAAATTACCAATATCCAGTTGCCAGTTAATACCGATGCACCCAACTACAACTTTGGTGATGTGCCCAGGGTAGCTGGTGTTGCGGGCACAATCTGGCGCGATAACGACCACGACCGTCTGCGCGATGCAGATGAACCAGTGCTGCCAGGCTGGACAGTGCAAGTGTTGCGCACACCGTTTGGTGGGGGCACTCCAACATTAGTGGCCACTGCCGTGTCTGACGCTAACGGTGCCTACTCTATTACCGGCCTGGAAGCAGGCGGTGGCTACAGCGTGCGCTTTATCGCTCCTGGTGGTGCCATATTCGGCGGTGCCGTAGACGGTGAGCAAGGCACACCCGTATCAGGCGCGAGTGTGACTCGCGGTGAGATCACTAACTTGACATTGACCGCTACCGTAACTGGTGCACCTAATGTGATTCCGCAGCAATCGTTGCCAGTGGATCCATCGGGCGTGGTGTATGACTCAGATACGCGTCTACCAGTGCCAGGGGCACAGGTCCGTTTTGAAGGAGTCAACTGCCCAGCGTTTGATCCGGCGATTCATCTCGTGGGCGGCGCAGGTAACCAAAACCAGACCGTGGGACCAGATGGCTTCTACCAGTTCTTGCTGAACAACGGCGCGCCAGCTTGCCAATACCGAATTGTGGTAACCCCGCCGGGTGCATACCAAGCTGACCCAGCGATTCCGCCGCAAGCTGGGCCTTTCTCGCCACCATCCCGTCCGGGCGTATCGTTGATCGTTCCAAACGCAGCGGCACCACAAGACGGTCAGCCTACGACCTACTTCTTGAATTTCAACTTGAACCCGAACAGTCAAGACGTAGTGAACAACCATATTCCGTTGGTTGCCCGCGTACGCCCAGTGCTGTTTGTGACCAAGGTTGCCAATAAGTCCAAGGTTGAGTTGGGCGATACCGTGAAGTACACCGTGAAGGTGCGCTATGCATCAGGCACCAACAATCTGACCGTGTTGAAAGTGGTTGACACCATGCCTGCTGGCTTCAAGCTGATTGCTGACACCTCTTTTGTATCTGTGCCAACAGGTGCACCTGCAGTGGCATTGGCTGCAGCCAACATTAGCGGCGCACCGGGCGCAGTGGTGACCTACAACATTCCCGTGCCAGGCGCAGGCTTGGCACCGGGTGCTGAGGTAGAGCTGACCTACCGGGTACGCGTGGCTGTAGGCTCCATGCAGGGAGATGGTATCAACCGCGCGCAGGCACGTTCGACAGGGACTTTGCGCTCCAACATTGCGCAAGCCAAAGTGATCGTGGATCCTGGTGTGTTTACCAACGATGGTTGCGTTGCAGGCAAAGTGTTTGTTGATTGCAATAACAACCACATCCAGGACGCCGAAGAGCTGGGCGTGCCTAACGTGCGCCTGTACATGGAAGACGGCACCTACTTCATTACCGATAGTGAAGGCAAGTACAGCTACTGTGGCCTGTCGCCCAAGTCACACGTGATTACGGTGGACATGTTAACTATGCCACGTGGCTCGCGCTTGACAACGACGACCAACCGCAACTTGGGCGATGCCAACAGCATGTTCTTGGATGTGAAGAACGGCCAGTTGATCCGCGCTGACTTTGCAGAGGGCTCATGTTCTAACACGGTGCTGGAGCAAGTCAAGGCGCGTCGTACCCAAGGCGAAGTGCGCTCTACTGACACTGAGAAGAAAGGCCAGCCCGCGCTGAAGTGGGAGGGCAAGTCTCCGCAGTATCCGCAGCAAGGCACCGACGGGGCTAACCAACCATTGGTGGTCCCTCGAACGACCAATGGAGGCGTGGAGTCTGCTCCCGAGCAAAACACCCCCGTACCCCAAATGCCCGGGGCTTCCAGTAACACGCAAGGCGCTAACGTGCGCAATGCCAAATAAGGAGGACTGACATGAACAACACATTCCACTCCTTATCAGCATCGGCATCTACCATGAACGCTAAGTCATCCCTAAGCCGCAACCCTGTTGGGGCCGTACGCTTGGCTACACCAGTGGCTACCGCTTGTGCAGTTATTTGCGTTGCGCTGTCCAGCACAGCGTGGGCGCAGTCTACCTATCAACCGCTGCAACCAGCGCCTATCTCGTCACAACAAACCACGCCGCCTTCGGTGCTACGTGGGCCTATCTCGGGCGCGGACTACAGTGTGAATGCGCAAGTAGCCCGTGTAGGGGTAGAGGTCGAAAAAAATGACCTGCCTGCTGACGGTCAAAGTACTAACCAGATCACGGTGCGCTTGTTTGATAAAAACGGCGCGGTAGTCCAAGGCGAAGCGATGATCACTATTGAACACAGCGCAGGCCGTGTTTTGATTCCTGGTGCCAAGACCGACGAGTTAGGCCCTGGCCGTCTTGATGTGGACAAGGTCACACCGGGCGTACAGCTGAAGGTCACCAACGGCTTGGCCAAGTTTAATTTGCTAGCCCCGGTCGAGCCTACCGATGTCAAAATCCGCATCACCGCAGGTGCGGCGGTAGTCAATGGCACGGTCAGCTACCTACCAGAGCTGCGCGACATGATTGCAGCAGGCTTGATTGAAGGCATTGTGAACTTCAAGAAAACCTCAAACTCGGTGATCGTGCCTACGCGCATTGACGATGGTTTCGAGCGTGAGCTGCGCCGTTGGACCAAAGAGTTCAACGATGGCAAAGGCAACTATGGCCTGCGCACAGCCTTCTTCTTAAAAGGCAAAGTCAAGGGCGACATGCTGCTCACCGCCGCATTTGACTCTGACAAAGAAACCAACACCCGTTTGTTGCGCGACATTGATCCTAACCGCTTCTACCCGGTGTATGGCGATTCGTCCATCAACGGATTTGACGCCAAGAGCCGCGAGCGTCTGTATATTCGCCTGGATTCTGGTAAAAGCTATGCGTTGTATGGCGACTTCTCAACCGGTGACGGCTTTAGCCAGCTGACGGGTGGTGGCGCTGTAGCAGGTGTAAAAAGCCGCAATCTGGGTGCATACAACCGCAGTGCTACAGGCTTGCGTGGTCACTTCGAGCAGCCCAATTATTTTGTTAATGGCTTTTTGGTTGACGACAACCAAAAGCAGTTAATTGAGGAATATCGCGGTAACGGTACGTCTGGCCCGTACAGCGTTGCCAACAACAGCGCGGTTGAAAACTCTGAAAAAGTAGAGCTGATCACCCGCGACAAGAATGCTTTAAGCGTAGTGAAGACGGTGCAAATTCTGCAGCGTTCGGTAGATTACGCATTCGAGCCCTTCTCTGGCCGTATTTTATTTAAGAGCCCCATTCCTAGTATTGATGTGAACGGAGACCCGGTGAGCATTCGCATTACCTACGAGGTAGAACAAGGTGGCAAGAAGTTTCTTACTTACGGCTTAGACGGCCAAGCAAAAATTGGCGAAAGCTTTGAGGTAGGCGGTAGTTATGTGGAAGACAAAAATCCCACGTCGCCTTATCGTCTGAGCAGCATCAATGCAGGCGTACGTCTGGGCAAGTCAGGCTCGATCGTACTGGAGGTAGCCAACTCTTCGTCTACCGCCTACAGCGTCGGCACAGGCTCCACGGCCACCAACACGTTGACGCCATCTGGTGCAGCGGGTGAAGCGCGTAACGACCGCAAAGGCAACGCCGTACGCTTGGAGGGTAATTACAACGAAGGTAATCTGGATGCGCGTGGTTGGTTCATGCGCGCTGAGCGCGACTTCTACAATCCGGCAGCTAGCATTAGCGAAGGCAAGCAAGAGCTTGGCTTGTCTACCAAGTACAAGTTGTCTACAACGCTGTCTATTTATGGCACTGCCCAACGCAATGAAGACACGATTCCAGCCAATAAACCCGGTCGTGACGCTTATGCACTAGGCCTGAACTGGAAAGCTACAGACCGTTTAACCTTAGACGGCTCGCTACGGCGCACGCAAGAAGATGCAGGCTACGCAGGTACCTCAGCTATCACCAGCAATAGCGGCGCGGGTGGTGGCTTCTATGGCCTGGGTACAGACGTGGTCAACCCGACAACGGGCACGTCAGTATTAGGCAGTGGATTAAACCCAGTTGTAGCTGGCGGTGGTTTGAACCCTAAAGACGTTAGTGCATCGACGATTCGTTTGGCTGCTGATTACCGCGCAACTGATCTTTGGTCTGTGAATGGAGAAGTAGAGGTTGGTAGCAGCGACCAATGGCGCTATGGCCTAGGCACTGCTTACCAGCTCAGCGAGCGCAGCAAGTTGTATGGTCGCTTTGAGCGCCGTACGGGACTGACATCGGATGCTTCATTGAACAGCGCTGACCGCAGCAACAGCTTTATAGCTGGCATTGACAACACCTTTGCCTCTGGCCCCACGGTGTACAGCGAGTTTCGCATGCGTGACTCGATCAGCAGCGACACCGCGCAAAACCGCGACATGCAACTGGCCAGTGGTGTACGCAATAGCTGGAACTATGCTGAAGGTATCGTCTACACGGGTGGTGCAGAGTTTTTAAAGATTTATAACGGCACGGCCCGCGAGGCCTTCGCTATCAACGGCGGCTTAGACTACAGCGTGAGCCAGCTGTGGAAGTTCAGTGGCCGCCTAGAGTTCCGCCGGGTGTTTGATGACAAAGCCACTGCGGTAAAGGACACGCAAGACCAGTACCTCAGCACTTTGAGCGTAGCGCGCAAGATTGACCGTGACTGGACCATGCTGGCGCGCAACTATTTGCTGTACCAAAATAATAATGATGGTGGTACCAAGCTAGAAGACCGTCTCCAGATCGGTGCAGCTTGGCGCCCTGTGGATCACAACCGCTGGAATGCTTTGGCACGTTACGAGTACAAGACCGTAGCAGATAAAACAACATCCGCAGGTGTGAGCACCAACGGTGACAATTACCGCTCGCACATCATCAGCTTGCATGGTGACTACCATCCAAGCCGCCCATGGTGGTTTAACGGCCGCCTTGCGCTAAAGAACACCGTGGACAGAACCTTGCCTGCAGCCTCACAAGGCTACACCGCTTGGCTCGTGGGTGGACGCGTAACGTACGACATCACCGAGAACTGGGACATTGGTTTGATGACCAGCTATATGTACAGCCCGCAAGGTTCGGCCAAGCAATGGGCACAAGGCGCCGAAGTAGGTTACCTCGTACGTCAAAACCTATGGTTATCAGCTGGTGTGAACTGGATGGGCTTTAGCGACAAAGACCTGACCGGTTCTGACTACACCAACCGGGGCGTGTACCTGCGCTTGCGCTTTAAGTTTGATGGCACTTTGTTCCAAGGCAAAGACACCAACGTCAACCGCGCCCTCGACCGTTAATACTTGACCGTTAATCACAGCAACACACATTTATCTTAGAGGCTCTTATGACACTACAAGCTACTCCAGCCCAAGCTACTCCAGCCGCTCGTTCAAATGCATTACCAGCCGTAGCCTTTGCACTCTCAGCGTTGGTGATTGCAGGCTGTTCTACCGCAGCGGGTCAGCAGTCCAACAGCTCGACCACCCCTGCGGCTAAGCAGTCGATTACCGATGGCGCGATTCACTCTGACTACGCTAACTACGAGACCGAGCAAGGCCGTATCAAGTCACTGAACGACACCGGTAAACACCGTGTGGCCAGCTACAGCTTGGCCAAAGCACAGTGCTGGCTCGACGTGAGCTTGCATGAATACAGCCGCAACGACCGCAGTAACTTTCCGCGCCTAGCGTTTGAAGAGTCTTTCAAAATCACCGAGTACTTGGGCAAAGGCGGCGCTGTCAGTGCTGCCGCTAACCCAGCGATGCAAACCCCATTGGTAAACGATGCCTCCAAGTTGCGTCAAGACCTGTGGGACGCGGCTGCCAAACTCAAAGGTCATCCAGGTTTTGCCTGTGCAGAACAAAAAACTGCTTGCGCGGAAGTGGAGCTGGTGCATGCGGGTAATGAATTTAACCAGCAGCAGTGGCGCCATGCAAAACCGTATGTGCAAATCGCCGAAGACCTGATTGGTGATGCGCAAAAGGCGGCCCAGGCTTGCATCCCAGCACCTGTAGTAGCTCGCGCTGCACCGGCCCCGGCTGTGGTGCCAGTCGCTCCACCCGTAGCGGCTCCTGCAACGCCAGTGAATGCTGCTGCTAACGTGCTGTTTAACTTTGATAAGCGCGACATGGCTAACGTGCGCTCTTACACCAAAGACCAACTCGATACTTTGATAGGCCAGGTCAAAGGTGGTGCTATCACCGTTAGTGGTATCAAACTGATTGGCCACGCCGACCGCTTAAACAGCACCGGCAACGCTAACTACAACGTGCAGCTGTCACAAGACCGTGTGAACACCATTAAGAACTACATGGTCAACGCGGGCGTACCTGCAAACTTGATCACCACAGACTTTAAGGCCGACAGCACACAGATTGAAGCTTGTACCAAAGCCAAGTTCCGCTCTAATGCCGAGTTGCAAGAGTGCTTGTTGCCAAACCGTCGCGTGGAAGTGGTGTTGACCGGCGTACGCAAGTAACTAGGCTCGCGCTACCAGCGGCTGCGCACCCGGGAGGCAGCATAGTCGCCCAAAACGCGCTGCATGGCAGGGGTAAAATACCGGTCATCTGCAAAGACATAGCTGTCGTAGGTAACGCCTGTTGTGATGGTTGACGGTAAGCAGGTAGTCGCAGTTGGGGTAGTGCAGGCCGCAGCAGCTGAGTTAGTAAACCCGTTGCTACCAGGTTGGTTAATAATTTGGTTGGTTCTAAAAGCCATGTCGATATACAACACATTAGCACCGTCGTTGACCAAATCAATCAGCATAGCCTCATTGAGCTTAAGGCTGGCAGATTCGAGTAATGAGTTCAGTCCGTTGGCGGTGGCATAAGGTGATTTGCCAAGGTTATAGGCTGCAGCGACCACCACATGGGTGCCGCCAGCGGCTACCAAGCGTTTAGCCTGTGCCGCTACGGCTTTGCCTGCCGCTTGCGCATTAGCCAACGCATCAGCGGCAGCAATGGTGCCAGCTTTGACGCCATCGCCTTGAACGACTAAGTCACTGATCCCGGGGCTGAGCAATAGCACATCGTCTTTACCGATAGTGTTGCTGGCTAAGAAGGCATCAATTTGCTCTGTCATGGTCAGTGTAGCGGCACTACCTGCAGCATCAGGCTTAAGCGCTACGCGTGCATTACCTCGGGCCCAGTTCTGGCCACCAGCAGACTGTGCTTTTAGCGCCAGGCCATAGTTGGCTGCTGTGATTTGTGCCCAGTTATTTGAACTGCCATCTTTCACGGTGTAGATCGTGCCGCCCACTTGCCCTGCATCAGTCAGGCCATCGCCAAAGGCAATAAACCGGGTAGGCACCAGCGTGGACTCGGTTTTGGTGCCGCCGCCGCAGCCGGCCAAGCCTGCTACAGCCATGACTACAGCAGACAACGCAAACCTGCGGCGACCCAGTGCTACGCTTTCATGCACGGTCTGTTGCACAGCATGTTGTGCGCCAGAGGCACTGTTACGGTGGTGGATGGTATTCTCGATCATAAGTAACTCCAAGATTCAAACAGCGCTTGAGTATTCAGCAAAAGTATTTAGCACAGGGCGTATCTTACCGCGCTGCACTGCTTACACCTTAAGCTGCAGCACGTTGCAAACGGTCTCGTACGCCGTCCCATTGCGAGTCAACTGGTGGTGTCTCGACCCAAATCAATCTGACACCCTCGGCATCAAAAGCGCGCAGCACGGCAAATAATTGTTGTGCGGTGGCCAAGGCATCGTCGGGCATACGGCGGCGGATGATACGCGCAGAGCGGGATGTCAAAATCGCACGCGAATACACCGCAATATGTGCAGCATCAGCACCCAATAAATTCAGTGCAGTTTGCAGTGCTTTTGCATCCATTAAACGCAAGCGCGCATTGGGCGCGTAGTGAGCGTCTAGGGTGCCAGAGGCTTTGGGTGGAATGGACAGATCCGTACTCGAAAAGGCCAAATTAGCAGGTAAATCAGGCGGTAGTCCAAGTATTTGTTGCTCGGATAGCTCTGAATTTAATAGCAATCTTCGCCCCATTGCAGCCTCAATTTGAGCCACGCTGAGCACGCCGGGGCGCAGCAATACGGGTGCGCCGCGCGTGCAGTCGATGATGGTGGACTCTATGCCCACGCTACAAGGCCCGCCGTCGATAACGGCTATCCTAGCGCCCAGCTCGTCGCGCACATGCTGCGCTGTTGTGGGGCTGACTTTGCCAAATTTGTTCGCACTGGGCGCGGCTATGCCATGCACGCCGCGGGCCGCGCATTGGCGCAAAAGGTCTAAAGCCACAGGGTGCGCGGGGCAACGCAGGCCAATAGAGTTTTGGCCACCTGCGCTGGCGCTGGCAATACCCTCTTTGCGCGGCACGATAACCGTGAGCGGCCCTGGCCAAAAGGCGGCGCACAGCGTGCGTGCAAAGTCGCTCATATTGGCTGCGAAGTGCTCTGCACCAGCCAAGTCTGCCACATGCACGATCAGCGGGTGGTCTGCCGGGCGGCCTTTGGCACCAAAAATCTTGGCTACCGCGGTATCGTTACAAGCATCAGCGCCTAAGCCATATACCGTTTCAGTTGGAAAGGCCAATAGTTCGCCAGCAGCTAGCAGATCGGCACCCTGCTCAACATTAAGCAGGGGCAATGGCGTGGAGGGTAGGGCAGACACAGATGACAAAAATAGCAACGGCAGGTATTGACCCAAGGCGCTTAAACCCAAGCAATGCCTAGCAGTGCGGCGGCTTGCTGTGCAGTAGTGCGGGCTTGCTCTGCGGTGGCTGCAGTGATGTTTAAGTGGCCCATTTTGCGGCCTTTGCGTGCCTGCAGCTTGCCATACAGGTGCAGATGGGTGCCCGGCAAGCCCAACACGCCAGCCCAGTTAGGTGCTACTGCTTTGTCGCCTTCGCCAAACCAAATATCGCCCAACAAATTAAGCATGATGGAGGCTGAGTGTTGGCGCGGCTCAGGTAGCGGCAAGCCGCACAAGGTGCGCACTTGCAGTTCAAACTGGCTGACGTTGCAGCCGTCCATGCTCCAATGGCCGCTGTTGTGTGGACGTGGTGCAATCTCATTGACGGCCAAGCGGCTGGTAGCACTTACCTTGCCTTGTGCATCGGGCAATACAAAAAACTCTACACACAGCACGCCGGTATACTCAAGGCCTTCTGCTATGAATTTAGCAGCAGTTTGAGCAGTGTTTGCTAGGGCATCAGGCAGATTATCTTGGTAAACTTCACTCACAGCCAAGATACCATTGACGTGAACGTTGCGTGCAACGGGCAATGTCACCATCTGCCCATCAGGACCGCGCGCTACGATCACTGAGCATTCAGCGGCTAAGGTGGTGAACTGCTCTAACACACAGGGCACGCTGCCTAGCTCTTGCCAAGCTGAGGTTAATTGTTCGCGCGTAGTGGCTTTGACTTGGCCTTTACCGTCATAGCCCAAGGTTGCGGTTTTCAGCAGGCCGGGTAGGCAGTAATCGGGCACTGTGGCCAAGTCTGCAGCTTGCTCAATCACAGCGTAAGGCACAGGCGCCACGCCAGCTGGCGCACCTGCGCTTTGTGCTAATTCGACCAACTTAGCCTTTTCTTCGCGGCGGTCTTGCGCAATGGCTACGCATTGTGCATTGGGCGCAACAGGGCGGTGGGCACCTAGGGTGACCAGTGCGGGGGCGGGTACATTTTCAAATTCAGTAGTGACCGCTGCGCTGCGCTGCATTAGCTGGGCTAGACCCTGCTCGTCAAGGTAATCAGCAGCAATATGGTATTGGCTGACTTGGCCTGCTGGGCTGGCGGGGTCGGCATCGAGCACCACCGTAAAGTAGCCCATACGCTGCGCAGCTTGCACAAACATGCGGCCAAGTTGTCCGCCGCCCATCACGCCCAGGGTGGGTTGGCGGCCATCGACCAAAGCGGCACCGGGAAGAATAGGTTTCATGGCAAGACAAGTGTGGTGTAGTAGGCAACGGGGCGTGGGTATTAGGCTGTTGCAGGGGGTAATGTCATAGCCCTTGCAAGTTCTGTTTGACGGCTGCGATAAGCGTCCAGCTGTGCTTTCAGTGCGCTGTCATGGGTGGCTAGCATGGCCACGGCGAACAGGGCTGCATTGGCCGCACCCGCTGCGCCAATGGCGAAGGTGGCAACTGGTACACCTTTGGGCATTTGCACAATGCTGTGCAGCGAATCGACCCCTGACAAATGCTTGGAGGCCACTGGCACGCCCAGCACTGGCACGGTGGTTTTAGCCGCCAGCATGCCCGGTAAATGGGCTGCCCCACCCGCCCCGGCGATAATGGCCACCAAACCGCGCTGCGCTGCACTAGCGGCGTAGGCAAACATATCGTCAGGCATGCGGTGGGCGGAGACGACTTTGGCTTCGTGCGCGATGCCAAAATCGGTCAAAATCTGCACAGCGTGCTGCATGGTGTCCCAGTCCGAGCTGGAGCCCATTAACACGCCGATATGTATCGTTTTCATGTGCCCATTTTACGTTCTCTTCACCCAACCTTCGGCTTTCCTTAGCTGCATAACTATTCCATGATCGACGCAACCATTCAAAACTTTGAAACCGAGGTAGTGCAAGCCTCGATGACTACACCTGTCTTGGTGGATTTTTGGGCCCCTTGGTGCGGGCCTTGTAAGTCACTCGGCCCAATATTAGAAAAGCTGGAGACGGACTATGCAGGGCGCTTTAAGCTGGTGAAAATTAATTCAGATGATGAGCAGCAGCTTTCAGCGGCTTTTGGTATCCGCAGTATTCCTACCTGCGTGCTGATGGTGGGTGGTCAGCCTGCTGATGGATTTACCGGTGCTCTGCCCGAAGGCAAAATCCGCGAGTTTTTAGACAAGCATGTACCGCCCGCAGTGGATGAACCTGCAGCGCCCCAAGAGGATGCGCCGTTAGTGCCAGGTAGTGATGATGCCATTGCCGTGCTGACCGAGGCCGTAGCGCTGGCACCCGATAACGACGATGCGCGATATGACTTGCTGCGCAGTTTGCTGCTGGCCGGGCGTGATGACGATGCCAAGATTGCCTTTGCGCCAGTGATTGCGAAAGCTAGCACTGATCGTAAATTTAGTGCTGTGCAACGCATCTTTAAAGCTATTGATTTTGTAGCTATAGATGTAATAAATGCTAGGACTTCAGACCAATATGCGTCACAAATCACGGTAAATAAGCGTGATTTTGATGCGCGCTTTAATTTAGCCCAGCACCACATCGCCCAGCGCCGATGGACTGATGCAATGGACGAACTGCTAGAGATTTTGATGCGTGATAAAGGCTGGTCTGACGAAACTGCGCGCAAAACCTATGTGGCGATTTTAGAAATTATTGAACCACCCAAGGTCAAAGTCGCTGACGGGCAGATCCCTGCGCAAGACCCTACTGTGGCAACCTACCGCCGCCGCCTAAGCTCGGTGGTGCTGAGCTGACCCCTTAAAAGCTAGATTCAGCCAGCAACTTGTGGCTGTATATCACCGCGCCTTACCTGCCGCCGGTGTAAGTATTGTTGGCAATCGCAGGCTGCGTAGCAGGTGGGTTGTTGCGTTTAGCTTTAGCTGCTGGCGCTGGTGCAAGTTCACCACCATCGCTTAAGCGCAAGGTGTTGCCGTCCACCGTCACTTTGGCACCCACTGCAGGCGCTGCAGCCTGTTCAAAGTTACGCACTGAACCATCGTCCATGCGCACTCGCACGGCGTACACGGTTTGCTTTTTAACATTTTTCTCAATCTTATTGCCCGCCCAGCCACCGCCTACGGCACCCAAAATCGTCGCAGCGGTGCGACCATTGCCTTGGCCCACTTGGTTGCCTAGTACGGCACCCACAACGCCGCCAGCGACTGCGCCCACGCCCGAACCTTGGCCCTCACGGGTGACGGCCGTAACGCCTGCTATGGTGCCGCAGCTAGCGCATACGGGCGCAGCTTGGGCTTGCACTGGCACAGGCACTGGCTCGGGAGCAGCTTGCACGTCATTGCTAGGGGCGGCAGTGCCTTGTGCAGCACTTGGGGTTTTGATGGCTACCGCTTGGGCAGCTGTAGGGGCCGCAGGTTTTGCTACTGATTTAGTAGCTGGATGAGCAGTATTTCCGTGGGCTGAAGCGGAGATTTGCGTAGATTTATTGGCCTCACCTGCAGTCTCTGTAGCGCCGCTGGTAGACATCAGTTGCTGCATGCTAGGCACCAAGCCTTGTGCATCAGGCTCTGCAGGTTGACGATGAATATGCACCAAGCTGGCACCCATAGCCAATACACATATGCCTAGCACGCCAATAGCGGCCCAAAGCGGCTTGGTACCAGCTGACTGGGCTGGCAACACATTGTGATGGTAGCCACCGGGCGCACCTGCAGCACTGGCTGTGGAGTCCATAGGGTGGAGAGTCATAGTGGCGTTCATACGATCCCTTTCTATCGCGCTTCAAGGCGCTGTTAGTGATACGTATTTAACGCCTGATGCGTTGCATGTGACCACTCGCTTGTGCAAAGCTAAGTAGTTGGTTTGTAACCCCGCGTAATCGTAGCGGTGGTTGTTAGGCGCTCAAAAGCCTGGCCTTAGTGGCCTGCAAAATCCACTAAGGTAAATAATGACAGCCCGCTGGCACGCAGCTTGGCTGAGCCATCCAGTTCAGGTAGATCGACAATGGCTGCGCCTTCCATCACAGTGGCACCGAGTTTCTCCAGCAATTTCTTGCCAGCCATCATCGTGCCACCCGTGGCAATTAAATCGTCAATCAACAAAACACGCTGACCTTTGGTGACCGCATCCGTGTGCAACTGCACGGTAGCGCTGCCGTATTCCAGCTCGTAGGTCTCCTCGACAGTTGTAAATGGCAACTTGCCTTTTTTACGAATCGGTACAAACCCCACATTCAGTTCGTAGGCCACTACTGCGCCCAAAATGAAGCCGCGCGCATCTAAACCAGCCACTACATCAGGGCGCAGCGCAGGGTCCATGTAGCGGTGTACAAAAGCATCTATCAGCACACGAAATACACGCGGGTTTTGCAGCAAAGGAGTGATGTCACGAAACTGCACACCCGGGGCAGGCCAGTCCGGTACCGTGCGGATATGGCTGCGTAAATACCCGCTGACTGACAGGTCGGTGTGCACCTTGTGCATAACTAGCGCAGTTCACCGTACTGCGTGGTGCTCAGCCCGATCAGCGGGGCATCCGGGTCGGGCATCTCGGTGTCTTCGTAGCCAGTCAGGAGCAGTTTGTTATTGATAGCTGCCATGGATGCGGCCTTGGCAGCTGCGGCAGCGGCCAGTGTGGCCGGGTGCGGCATGGCAGGCTTGGCTGCTGGTACGTGTGTGCCCGCTGCTGGAGAGGCTGCAGGTAAGCGCTGCGGTGGAATAGGATTGGAGCTGCCCAGCGGAATCGACAAGCCAGGCTGCGAACCCGATGCCAGCGCACGCTTGAATGCGGCCACCTCGTCTTGCTCCAGAGGGTCCACGCCGAATGCAGCTTTAGCGGCGGGCGGCTGTATGACAGGTTTCATCTGCGTAGTTGCAGCAAAATCCGGCGCAGTGCTACGTGCTGAGGTAACCGTGGGTACGGTGATAGGTTTTGCGGAGGGTGTTGTAGCGAATGTTGCGACGGGTGATCTTAAAGGCGCAGAAAGCGGCAAAGTTTGCACGGGCGCTTTAACAGCCGCTGGCAGACCAAACAATGGTGCAGGTGCACTAGCGGTGCCATTGGCGCGGTTGACACTGTTGCTCGCTACGCTGTCGTAGAAGCGCCAATAGACGGCCTGCACAATCAAGTCAAAGCGATTTTTCGCGCTTTGAGAGATCAAAGCCTCAATTTCATTGAGTTTGTCAGTCTCGCCAGCAAACTCTGCTGACAAATCAATCATGACTAAGAAGGTCTGTCCGCGCTGGTCGAGCGCCAGCACTTTAAATTTAAATGCGGATGACAAGATGCCTGCGCGCACCATCGACTCGCGTATAACTTGAAACAGTAGTTCACGCCGTGCATTGCGTTCGGTGCGGCGTTGCTCTAAGCGCTGTGCGGGGTTAGCGTTGTTACTGGCCGGTGCGGATTTACCGTTGACAGTAAAAGGCCGCGTAGCATCAGCCAGCGTAGCATGGGTGTCAGATTGTGCCGATAGGCTTTGCTTGGCAGCAGGTTTTGCTGCGAACCAATTAAAAAATCCCATAGCGCTTGCCTCAGATCTCAATGTTAAATCAGTGTCTCACAAACTGAGCTGTATTGGCTGCTTTTGCCGCATCTGATTGTGCATGCATACTTATAAAGATTACTATATTTACGGCTTTTTACATGCGGATTACGATTTTAGTCCCATAAAGAGCATGTCACTTGTGCGATAACTAAATTTTGGCCATAAAAAAACCCCTAACAGGGGCTTTTTTCACGGAAACTTAGTTTCCAGAGTGTTGTGTCTAGCAGGGCTTAGTAGCCGCCGCGTCCACCACCACTGCTGCCACCGCCGCCGCCACTGCGACCGCCGCCGCCGTAGGGGCTACGGAAACCACCGTCGCCACCGCCGCCGCCGCCACCACCATAGCCGCCACCGCCTTCGCGACGACCACCGCCGCCACCGCCGCCGTAACCACCACCACCGCCGCCGCCGCCGAAGCCGCCGCCGCCACTACGGCCGCCGCCGCCGCCGAAGCCGCCGCCGCCGGTGCGAGGAGGACGTGCCTCCATTGGACGGGCTTCGTTCACTACGATGGCACGGCCACCGAGTTGTTGGCCGTTCATGCCTTCAACGCCTGCTAATGCTTCCGCATCGCTGGCCATTTCGACAAAGCCGAAACCCTTAGAGCGACCGGTATCGCGCTCCATCATTACTTTAGCGCTGGTTACGCCGCCGAAAGCACTGAATGCCTCGTGCAGGTCTTCGTCGCGAACAGAATATGGCAAGTTGCCAACGTACAATTTATTGCCCATGAATGGGACTCCTATCAATCACAATTAAAAAGCGATGGAGTCCACGAGCAAACACATACCTGCACGAAACTAGCCGATCACCGACAACATGTACTCAAAAGGTACACGCTTGTGCATTATGCGCCAGAATATGGCTTTGTGTCGAACCCAGTACTTACCCTAGCTCCAAACCCTATGAGTGTGTCGCCTTTACGCATCGTTAGCCTAGTTCCCAGCGTTACTGAACTGATTGCAGACTTGGGGCTGGCACCGTATTTGGTGGGGCGCACTGGGTTTTGCATCCATCCGGCCTATTTAATGGAATCGGTGGCCAAAGTGGGCGGCACCAAAGCGGTCAATATCGACAAAATTCGCGCACTCGCACCTACGCATGTGGTGGTGAATGTGGATGAAAACGAAAAGCCCACCATAGATTTGCTACGGCAGTGGGTGCCCCACATCGTGGTCACACATCCGTGTGCACCCGTAGACAACTTGGCGCTGGTGGACCAATTGCTAGCAGCCTTCAGCCCAGTGCTGGCCCCTGAACCACAGGTTTTGCAAGCAGTGTGCGCCCACGCTGACAGCTTAAAACAGCAACTGAACCAGCGCCTAGGCAAACTGCAGGCTGAGCATGCCCAGCGCAAGCCAGAACAGGTGCTGTATTTAATTTGGCGCGACCCGTGGATGACAGTAGCACAAGACACCTATATCAGCCGCATGCTGGAATTGATTAATTGGCAAAGCCTGCCCGCAGTGGACGGGGGCGATGGAGTGCAGACACCAGGCGCTATGCGCTACCCTGTGCTGCGTGGAGACGAGCCTTGGTTGGCCCAAGTGCAGCGCGTATTGTTGTCGTCAGAGCCCTATAGCTTTAAAGACGAACATTTGAACGAAGTGCAAAGCTGGTTGCCGCATGCCGCAGTGCAGCTGGTGGACGGCGAAATACTCAGCTGGTATGGCAGCCGCGCTGTGCCGGGGCTTGATTATTTGGCCGCTTTATCAGCGGCTGCATCTGCAGAGGGTGCCGCATCAGCATTGGGTGGATCTACATCTACATTGCCTGCGTAGTTGCGCCACTGGCGCATCGCATTGCGCATGGTCAGCACTTGGCGCTCAAAACCTGGGCAGGCTTTGCAAATGAACATATGCGTGCGCAGCGCTAGCTTCTCAGTCACATTCAGGTTGCGGTCTTCCCTGGCCACCACAAGGCTGGCGACCTCTTTACAGGTGCGACGAAACGGATAACTGGACATAGAAAAATGGCGGATGAATAAAGGAGGCAGCATTTATTTTGCAACACTGGCGGTTTGTGCAAACCAGTTTAGCTCTAAGCACTCACGCAAACGTAAGCGTGCCCGGTGCAGTTGCACATACAGGTTAGTAGCGGTAATACCCAGTTCCTTACACACTTCATCAGCATCCATCTCTAGCCATTCACGCATCAAAAACAAACGCCCCTGTACGGGCGGCAGTTTGTTGACACAGGCATCCATGATGGTCATAAACTGTCGTTGGTTTAAGTCTTGATCGGGGTTGCCCCAGTCGGCGGGGCGCTCGGCAAAATGGCCATCCGCTTTAAAGCCAATGGCATCGAGCTCATCACTTTCGCGGTCGCCCTGCAGGTCGCTGGCGTTGACCTCGCGCAGGTTGGCTCGCAAAGCGTCAATCACTTTGTGTTTCAAGATGCCCACCAACCAAGTTTTCAGCTGCGACTGGCCCGCGAAGGCTTGCGGTTTGGCAATGGCGGCCAGCATCGTCTCCGATACCGCGTCTTCAGCCCAAGCGTCGTTGCGCAGCTGCAGGCGTGCAAATCGCATCAAATAACCATGCAAGGCGCCAACATCGGTTTCAAAGCTCATAGCAAAGTAGTAAGGTGTGTAAGAAAACTGCTATCTTACCGACAACTTATCTCCTAACCTTAAGGAGTAATCAAATCATGCGCAATGACTACCCAGGTGCCATCGCCGCTGCACTATGCTGGCTCAGCTTTGCCATGGTTCCCGCCGCTTATGCACAAAAGCAAGGTGCGGCGGCACCTGCATCAGCGGCGGCTACAAAAAGTGCTGAATCTTCGCAGTTATTCACCCCCACCATCAATGGCAACACGCTAGAGAAAAAGCCGTTTCGTTTAGCCGCACTCAAAGGCAAAGTGGTACTGGTGATGTTTTGGTCTACCGACTGCGCGGTGTGTCGCGACAAGATGCCCGAGCTGCGTGAGAACGTGCAAGGCTGGGCTGACAAACCGTTTGAGATGGTATTGGTCAGCGTAGACCGCAATATGCGCGATGTGGACAGCTACAACGCGATCATCAATAAATCGGTACCCTTGAAGCAACGCTTCACCCAACTGTGGACAGGAGAGCCTAGTTACAAAGACAATTTAGGCAGCGGAGAGTTGTCGCGCGCACAGCTGCCACTGGCGCTGCTGATTGACAAAGACGGTAAGCTGGTTGAGCGCTTTACTGGGCGCATCCCAGTGGATGTGTGGGACAAAATTGCTGACCTACTGTAAAAAGTTACTGTTCTTTAAAACCACTTAACCTTAGGTGCGTAAGAAAATCTATGCGCGCCATGACTGACATCTAGCCAAAGCATGTTTGATTTGCAGAGGCAGTTTTTTTAATTAACTTTCCATTGGAGTTCTTATGAACCAACGTGCTTTGATCGCAGCTGCAGCTGCTTCACTTTTATCTACCGCCCTAATGTCTACGCCAGTGTTGGCACAGAGCAAAGAAAAATGCTATGGCATTGCTAAAGCAGGTCAAAACGACTGCGCCAACTTGGCGGGCACTCACTCTTGCGCAGGTCAATCCAAAGTTGACAGCGACAACGGCGAATGGAAGTATGTAGCCGCTGGCACGTGTGCCACCATGAAGGGCATGACGGCCGACCAAGCCAAAAAAGCCACCATGATGAAAGAAGGCGACATGAAGAAAGACGCTGAGAAAAAGAGCTAATCCCCCACCGCAATAGCCATTCAAGTCGCAGCTATTGAAGCCGCTAAGCCATGCCTGTTAACGCCAAAACTACTGTGGGCACAACAGGCATTGGCTGGCGACACCCTCATTACACCCAGCTGCTAGAGCAACTTCCCCTGCTGGGGTTTTTAGAAGTTCATTCTGAGAATTTTTTTGCCCAAGGTGGCGCAGCATTGGCCACCTTAGCGCAAGCGCGCAGCCATTACGACATCAGCTTACATGGCGTAGGTTTGGCACTGGGCTCGGCAAGTGGCATTGATGCTTGGCACTTAGAGCGGTTGGCGCAATTGGTAGAGCGTATGGAGCCTGTACGCGTTAGCGACCACGCCTGCTTTGCGCGTGGCGTTTGGCAGGGAACTAGCGTGCATGCCGCAGACTTGTTGCCAATTGCGTTTAACCAAGCTTCGCTCGATGTACTGTGCGCCAATGTGCAGCAGGTACAAGACCGGCTGCAGCGCAGCATCTTGGTTGAAAACTTATCCGCCTATGTAGATATGCTTGGCAGTGACCTTGGCGAAACTGAGTTTTTAAACGCACTGACGCAGCGCACAGGTTGCCAGCTGTTGGTGGACGTGAACAACATTTATGTCAATGCGCTCAATGCGCAATTGGCCCCCAATGCAGTGGGCACTGCTCCACCCGTCGAGGGCGCTAATCAATCACTACACACACTTGACATAGAACAGGCCGTACGCATTTGCAATGCGTGGATAGATGCCCTGCGCCCCGGCAGCGCTGGTGAAATCCATTTGGCAGGCCACTGCGTGATGGACGACATGGTGATCGACGACCATGGTGCGTCGGTGTGCGACGGCGTGTGGCGTGTCTATGAACATGCCTTAAGGCACCTGGGGGCAGTGCCCGCGTTGATAGAGTGGGACACCAGCATCCCACCACTACAAACCTTGCTGAACGAGGCCGTCCTCGCCAACGCCATAGCCATGGTGGTGCATTCAAAGCCTGCACCACCCGCTATCTTCGAAGCGGCAGCATGAAAGCTGCAACACAAGCCCTTGGTGCATTGGCCGCGCAGCAAAACCAGCTGCTCGATCAAATTTTTGCCCCACGCGCCAGCGCACCTACACGCGGACTGACAGCTTACCGTGCTAACGCACAAGCCAGTGCCCAGCGCGCATTAGCCGCCGCTTACCCTGTGTTGGCGCAGCTGGTAGGCGAAGATAACTTTGCCTTTTTAGCGCGCGATTTTTGGCACCAGCACCCACCCCAGCGCGGCGACTTAGCGCACTGGGGTGATGCGCTAGCGGTGTTTGTAGACGCTGCGCCGCAGTTGCAACATCTGCCTTACCTGGCGGACGTTGCGCGCATTGAATGGGCGCTGCACGTGTGTGCCAGCGCGCAAGACACAGACCAAAACTTGGCCAGTTTTGCTTTATTAAGTGAGCAGGCCCCAGAGCATGTGCGTTTGCAATTTTCACCTGGCACGTGCGTATTGCCCAGCAGCTACCCTGCTGCTGCGATCTGTTTGTCGCACCGAGGTGAAGGCCGCTTAGAAGATGCCGCAGCCCTGTTGCAAGCTGGTATTGCGCAAACTGCGTTGGTTTGGCGGCGTGGGTTTGTGCCGTGCCTGCAGGCACTGGCTGAAGCTGACATTGGCTTTGTACATGCATCACTGCAAGGCGCATCGTTAGCCCGAGCGCTCGACGCAGCGCATGCAGACTTTGACTTTAGCGCTTGGTTGACTGCTGGTGTGCAAAGTGGGCTAGTTTTGGGTGTTTTGGTGGCAATATAGCCCTGTAGTCCAAGTATTCATTACTTCTTTAGCTATTAATTTAATAGTAAACATTTATTTGCCTGGCTAAGAACTGAACTGCCACTCTTACATGCTGGGATCTGCGCGTCCCAGTCATCAGAGTGGCAGCGGTCTACCAGCTGACTTCACGATCCGGCGTAGCGCTGATTTTGTGAATCGACAAATCTGCGCCTTCAAATTCTTCTTCTTGGCTCATGCGCAAGCCCATCGTGGCCTTGAGTACGCCGTACACCACGATACCGCCAAAGATAGCCCAAGTCACGCCCATGGCTGTGCCTAGCAGCTGCGCCGTAAATGACACGCCGCCCATGCCGCCCAGCGCCTTGGCACCAAAGATGCCCGCTGCCAGGCCGCCCCAAGTGCCGCACAGGCCATGCAGCGCCCACACGCCCAGCACGTCGTCAATCTTCCACTTGTTTTGTGTCAACGTAAACATGATGACAAAAATTGCACCCGCTATGCCGCCCACCACCAGCGCGCCCAGTGGGTGCATGATGTCTGAGCCAGCGCACACGGCCACCAGGCCTGCCAGCGGGCCGTTGTACACAAAGCCGGGGTCGTTTTTGCCCAATACCAGCGCCACCAAGGTGCCGCCTACCATCGCCATCAGCGAGTTCACTGCTACCAGGCCTGAGATTTTGTCAATCGTCTGCGCGCTCATCACGTTAAAGCCAAACCAGCCCACACACAAAATCCACGCGCCTAGTGCCAAGAACGGAATGGATGACGGTGGGTGCGCTGAAATACCGCCGTCTTTTTTATAGCGGTTGTAGCGCGCGCCTAGCAGCACCACTGCAGGCAGCGCAATCCAGCCGCCCACAGCGTGCACTACCACCGAGCCTGCAAAGTCACGAAAATTCTCGCCTGTGGTGGCTTTGATCCAGTCTTGAATGCCAAACTTGTTGTTCCATGCCACGCCTTCAAACAGCGGGTACACCACGCCCACGATGACAGCGGTGGCGATCAGTTGCGGCCAAAACTTGGCGCGCTCGGCAATACCGCCCGAGATAATGGCGGGAATAGCGGCAGCGAAGGTAAGTAAGAAGAAAAACTTGACCAGCTCGTATCCGTTTTTAGCCGCCAACTGTTCAGCCCCCACCATAAAGCTGGTGCCATAAGCCACGCCATAGCCGATGACAAAATACACAATAGTCGACATAGAAAAGTCGACCAAGATTTTGACCAGCGCATTGACTTGGTTCTTTTTGCGCACGGTGCCAAGTTCTAAAAAGGCAAAACCTGCATGCATAGCCAACACCATGATGGCGCCGAGCAAGATAAATAGCGCATCAGCGCCCTGTTTTAGTGCTTCCATAATTTCTCTTTGGGATATGAAGTAGTTGTTTTAGTTAATTTGCATATTTTTGGTGCAAAAAAGCACAAAATATTGAAAATGCACCTTTGATAAGCAATATTTGCGCCAAATAAGTGCTGTTTTACTGTGAGGGCTAATGTTTGTAGTATGCGAAGATAGACAATAGGCATAGCAATGGACATTTTGCATATTGAGTGAGTCAGCCATTGACGCTATAAATTTAATAGCTATATATGTAATGAATACTTGGACTATCGGCATATTTGATCAGTAAAAGGTGGTTGTTATGATTCTGGTGGCAGGTTCGGCTAACTTAGACTTTGTAGTGCGCGCAGGGCACGTTCCTGCGCCGGGCGAGACCGTGCTGGGCAGTGATTTTCAAACCTTTCCTGGCGGCAAGGGCGCTAACCAAGCTGTGGCTTGTGCACGGGCGGGCGGTGTGCCCACGGCTATGCTGCTGGCGCTGGGCAACGATGCTTTTGCGCAGCCTCTGCTGGACTCACTCACGCAGGCGGGCGTGCACTTGCATACCGTGCGTGCAGCGCAGCCTACGGGTGTCGCTTTTATCTGCGTGTCAGGCGATGGCGAAAACGCCATCACCGTTGCACCAGGGGCGAACCACGCTTTGCAAGCCGCCCATTTGCCTAACCTGCAAGGCATCACGCATTTGCTAATGCAGCTAGAGACACCGTTGGCTACTGTGCAGGCCTATGCCCAAGCTGCCAAAGCGCATGGGGTGACAGTGGTGCTTAACGCAGCACCCGCGCAGGCCTTGCCCGCTGCGTTGTTGTCATTGGTAGACATATTGATCGTTAACGAGGGCGAGCTGGCCGCGCTCACGTCGTCACAGGCCAAGCTAGAAGACCAGCTGGCGCAATTGCAAGTGCCCTGCGTGGTGGTAACGCTGGGGGGCGAAGGCTGTTTGGCTACTGTGGACGGACAGCTGATGCGTCAAGGCGCTTTCAAAGTGAATGTGGTTGACACCACAGCCGCTGGAGATACGTTTTGTGGTGCGTTGGTGGCTGCCCTCTGTCAAAACGCCGACATGCCCACTGCGCTGCGCAGTGCCAGTGCCGCTGCGGCGCTGGCCTGCACTGCGCTGGGCGCGCAAACCAGTATTCCCGCTGCAGCGCAGGTCGTGCAGTTGATGCAACAATCTGCACAATGACTTTAACCAATTCCAATCTGCACCGCGTTATCTACGATACCGACCCTGGTGTAGATGACGCGATGGCGCTGTACTACGCGCTGGCCCATCCCAGCATTGAGCTGCTAGGCATCACCACCTGCTACGGCAACGTGACAGTGCAGCAGGCCACGGCCAATGCGTTGTACCTTACTCAGCTGGCGGGGCGCGACATACCTGTTGCGCAAGGTGCAGACAAGCCGTTGGTTAAACATGTCGAGGCGCCGCCCGACAATATTCACGGTGCAGACGGTTTGGGTAACTTGCCCACGCGCGTGCCCACCACGCGCCAGGCCGACCCACGCAGCGCAGCGCAGTTTATGGTTGACATGGCACGCGCGCACCCAGGCCAAGTCACACTGGTGCCCGTGGGCCCGCTGACTAACATCGCGCTGGCTTTGCAACTTGAGCCCAAGCTTGCGCAGCTGATCAAGCAGGTGGTCATCATGGGCGGTTCTATCGCCGAGCATGGCAACGTTTCGCCGGTGGCAGAGGCCAATATATGGAACGACCCACACGCCGCTGATGCCGTGTTGACCGCAGGCTTTAACCTCACCTTGGTAGGGCTAGATGTCACCTACCAGGTGCTATTGCCCATCAGTCTGTTCGAAAAAATAGCCACGCACCACCGCCATGCCGCTACCGACACCTTGCTGCATGCGGTGAAGTTTTACAGCGCGTTCTACGCCAGCCGCTTTGCACATATGGAGGACTTTGCTGGCTGCTACGGCCATGACGTGATGGCGTTTATTTGCCTGACCAACCCCGAGCTGTTTGGCTACGAGACTGGCCCCACCCGTGTGGCCACCGAGGGCTTTGCCCAAGGCCAGACCATCATGAAGCGCCAAAGCTTTATGCAGTACCCCACGGCAGGATGGGACACTGATGTACCGCCCATTCGCGCCGCAATGACAGTCGACTTAAAAGCAGCCACGTCACTGGTCGATACAACCCTTTTGCGCGCTTGGTTGTAGGATAACGACTTACGCTACAAAGCAGTTAATAGATTGCCGCCTTACCTGTCCACAGCACCACCCATCAGCGCTGAATTTTCGGAGCCTCGCCATGCAGTTTCCTATTGTTGACTTTACCAGCCCCACTGCCCCAGCGCAGTTTTGTGACAGCCTGCACCGTACAGGTTTTGGTGTGCTTAAAAATCATCCACTTCAGCAAAGTTTGGTCGCCGGTATTTACGATGAGTGGCTTAAATTTTTTGCAACCGAGGCTAAACACGCCTACCCGTTTGACAAAGACGGCAAATTAGACGGCTACTTCTCTACCGCAGTCAGCGAAACAGCCAAGGGCAACACCGTCAAAGACTACAAAGAGTTTTTTCACATCTACCCATGGGGCCGTTACCCCGCCGAGGTCAGCGACGCTGCACACCGCTACTATGCCCAGGGCAGCCAGCTAGCGGCCACGCTACTCCAATGGGTAGAAGACTGCTCACCCCCAGAGGTGCGTGCGGGCTACAGCATGCCGCTGCCGCAAATGATTGAAGGCTGCGAGGAAACACTGCTGCGTGTGCTGCACTACCCCCCGCTGCGTGGTGACGAGCCTGCAGGCAGCGAGCGCGCTGCAGCGCACGGCGACATTAATTTGCTAACCATCTTGCCCGCCGCGTCTGAGCCAGGCTTACAGGTATTGGGCGCTGACAAAGCTTGGTACGACGTGCCGTGTGATTTTGGGCTGTTGATTGTCAACAATGGCGACATGCTTGAAGAAGCCAGCGGCCACTACTATCCATCCACCATTCACCGTGTGCTAAACCCGGTGGGTGACAGTGCTAAAAAAAGCCGTGTGTCGTTGCCACTGTTTTTGCACCCTCGCCGCGAGGTCAAACTGTCCGAGCGCTACACTGTGGGTAGTTATTTTGAAGAGCGTATGAGGCAATTGCGCCGAGCTTAGTGCAACGAAGTTAGTGCAAAGAGGTTAGTGCAACGAATTCGTTCAGCATAGCTTGGTGCGCAGCAACTAGCGCGCAAACTAAGTCACGCGGGGCGTTACTGCAGCGACCGCACCAAGTTCATCGCCTCTTCTACACGCTCCACTGCGTGAATGGTCAAGCCCTCAAACTCTTTGCTTTGCGACTTTTTGGGCGCATTGGCTTTGGGCACAATCGCTACGCTAAAGCCTAGCTTGGCGGCTTCTTTTAAACGGTCTTGGCCGCGCGGTGCGGGGCGCACCTCGCCTGCTAAACCTACTTCGCCAAAGGCTAAAAATCCTTTGGGCAGTGGCTTGCCGCGCAAGCTGCTGGTAATGGCCAGCATCACGGCCAAGTCGGCTGCAGGCTCGGTAATGCGCACGCCGCCTACGGCGTTGACAAACACGTCTTGGTCCATACACGCTACGCCCGCATGGCGGTGCAACACGGCCAAGTGCATGGCTAGGCGGTCACGGTCTAGTCCCACAGATAAGCGCCGTGGCGATGGGCCACCACTGTCGACTAAGGCTTGAATTTCTACCAACATCGGGCGCGTACCCTCTAGGGTCACCATCACGCAACTGCCGGGTACAGGCTCGGTGTGTTGGCTTAAAAATATGGCGCTCGGATTGCTCACGCCCTTCAAGCCTTTTTCGGTCATGGCAAACACGCCAATCTCATTGACTGCGCCAAACCGGTTTTTAATCGCCCGCACTAAGCGAAAGCTTGAATGCGTGTCGCCTTCAAAATACAGCACCGTGTCCACCATGTGTTCTAGCACACGCGGGCCTGCCAGCGTGCCCTCTTTGGTCACATGGCCTACCAAAACAATAGCGGTGCCGCTGCTTTTGGCGTAGCGCGTTAAGTGCGCTGCGCATTCGCGCACCTGCGCCACCGAGCCGGGCGCACTGGTCAGCTGGTCAGAGTACACGGTTTGGATCGAGTCAATTACCGCAATGTTGGGTGCTTGTGCCTCCAGTGTGGCGAGTATTTTTTCTAGCTGCGTCTCAGCCATCACTTTGACTTGGCTGCCCACAATGCCCAGCCTGCGTGAGCGCAGCGCCACCTGCGCACCGCTTTCTTCACCGGTCACATACAGCGTGTTCATGCCGCTGCGCTGCAAGGTGTCGAGTGCTTGTAGCAGCAGGGTAGATTTACCAATGCCCGGGTCGCCACCGATCAGCACCACACCACCTTCGACAATACCGCCGCCCAGCACGCGGTCCAGCTCGTCTTGCCCGGTGGGTGTGCGGTCAAAATCGGTGGCCTCAATATCGCACAGCGCCTGCACGGGTGCAGCGGCTGTCAGCGAGGCGAACCTATTTTTAGTTGGCGCGGCGTTGTCCGCCACCGATTCAATCAGCGTGTTCCATGCGCTGCAGTGCGTGCATTTGCCCAGCCACTTGGTGCTAGTGCCCCCGCACTCGCTGCAGGTAAAAACTGTCTTTTCTTTAGCCATACCTAATGATACTGCATTTATATACAGTAAATTAGCGCTTAAATATTAAACATCATGGGCTCATTGACATGGTTCATTTTATTTAATATATTAACTAAATGTCAGCATTCACACACCGCAACCTGCCCCGCCTGCTGCTGCAAGCGCGCGAAGCGGTGATGGGGCATTTCAGGCCTAACTTGCGTGAGCATGGCTTGACTGATCAGCAGTGGCGCGTGCTGCGGGTGCTGGGTGAGCGTGGCGCAACGGATACGGGCACGATTGCGCAAGAGGCCTATTTGCTGGGGCCTAGCTTGACGGGCGTGCTGGCGCGCATGGAGCGTGACGGCCTGGTCAAGCGAACGCGCGATGCACACGACGCGCGGCGCACCCAAGTGCAGGCCACGGCCAAAGGCAAGCGCATGGTGCAAAAGTTGTCTGACTCGATTGAGCAGCATTACCTGGCCATGGAGCAGGCACTCGGTAAAACACAATTGGTGCAGTTGTATACATTGCTGGATGCGGTGATTGCTATTGATGGCCCTGCCAACGACAACAACAACGACCCCGACGCAGAATCAGATGCAGAATCAATCGCTGACGCGCCAGGAAGTGCAACATGACCGCTGCTTGGCTGCCCCAAGGCACCGTCTATGGCACCTTGATGAATTTTGCCGATGAACATGCCACATTAGCTGCACAGATGGGCCAGCCGCCCTACAAAGCCGCACCGCAAGCGCCCGTGCTGTTTATTAAAACGGCCAATACCTTCAGTGCGCACGGCAGCGCTATTGCGCTGCCTGCCAACGTGCACGAAGTGCAGATAAAAGCCTCTGTGGGCCTCATTTACCAATCAAATAGGCCGATAGTCCAAGTATTTACTGCTCAAGTAGCTATGCAAAACATAGCACAAGTGGTGTTATTGAGTGACTTGACTTTGCCGCACGACAGCTTTTACAGACCGCCAGTTAAATACAAATGCATTGACGGATTCTTGTGTGCAGCGCCCGTGCCCCACACTGCACCACCACTGGCCCAGTTAAATAGGTTGGTTATTAGTGTCAGCATTAATGGCCAGTTGGTACAAACCATTGACATGGCTCAGCTGGTACGCAACTGCGAAAAACTGCTGACGGATGTTGCGGAGTTTATTGATCTGCAGACAGGTGATGTGCTGATGTTGGGTAGCCCATTTGGCGCTCCGCTGGCGCGTGCAGGTGATGTCGTGCAGATCAGCGCCCCCGGCTTTGCCACGCTGCGCCACAGTGTGGTGGCGCACAACGCAACCGCCGCCAACGCAGTGACCAATGGGGCGCAGTCATGAGGCGAGCCCGCGTGGTGTACCAAGGCCGCACTTACGATGCCATCGACCGCGATGGTGCTTTGCAGCTGCAAGGCGGTACGCGCGTAGCCTACGATGCCGTTGCTTGGTTACCGCCGCTGCAAGACGTGCCGCGCCCGCGCACTATTTTGGCATTGGGTTTGAACTACGCAGACCACGCCAAAGAGCTGGCCTTTAAAGCACCCACCGAGCCGTTGGCTTTTGTCAAAGGCCAAAGCAGCTTTATAGGCCACCGAGCGCTCACCCAACGCCCCGCAGGTGTACAAATGATGCACTACGAATGCGAGCTGGCCGTGGTGATAGGCCGCACGGCAAAGCTTGTGCGCAAAGCCGATGCTTATGATTTTGTTGCAGGTTACACCGTAGCCAACGACTACGCGATCCGTGATTTTTTAGAAAACTGGTATCGCCCCAACCTGCGCGTCAAGGGCCGTCCTACTTGCACACCCATCGGCCCGTGGCTGGTAGACGCTGCAGACCTTGCTGACCCGATGCGCCTTGCATTACAAACTACCGTCAATGGCAAAGTAACGCAAAGCGGCAACACGTGCGACATGATTTTTGATGTGCCCACACTCATCGAATACTTCAGCAGTTTTATGACGCTGCAGTCGGGTGATGTGATATTAACGGGCACACCCGACGGCGTGATGGACTGCAAAGCAGGCGATGTCGTCGTCACGTCAATAGCGCAGATTGGCGCGCTTGAAAACACCATCATCGAAACACCATAATCGAAAACTAAGTTTATGCATATTCAACATTTGATTAACGGCAAGCCCGTAGCCAGCGCTAGCACCTTTGACACGGTCAACCCCGCAACGCAAGAGGTGTTAGCGCAAGTTGCCGCAGGTGGCGAGGCCGAGGTTAACGCCGCAGTGGCCGCAGCCAAAGCCGCATTTCCCGGCTGGGCTGGCACGCCCGCGCCGCAGCGCGCCCGCATTATGCGCAAGCTGGGTGATTTGATTGCCGCACACGTGCCCGAGATTGCGCACACTGAGACCAACGACTGCGGCCAAGTGATTGCACAAACTGGCAAGCAGCTTATACCGCGTGCAGCAGACAACTTTTATTATTTTGCCGAGATGTGCACCCGCGTGGACGGCCACACCTACCCCACCGAAACACACTTGAACTACACCCTGTTCCACCCAGTAGGCGTGTGCGCGCTGATCAGCCCGTGGAATGTGCCGTTTATGACGGCCACTTGGAAGACCGCACCATGCTTAGCGTTTGGCAATACCGCAGTGTTAAAAATGAGTGAGTTGTCACCCATGAGCGCTGCGCGCTTGGGCGAGCTGGCGCTGGAGGCGGGCGTTCCACCCGGCGTCCTCAACATCGTGCACGGCACGGGCAAAGACGCTGGCGAGCCGCTGTGCCGTCACCCCGATGTGCGTGCCATCTCATTCACCGGCAGCACGGTCACTGGCAATCGTATCGTGCAGTCTGCAGGCCTTAAAAAATTCAGCATGGAACTGGGTGGCAAATCACCTTTTGTTATTTTTGAAGATGCCAACTTAGAGCGCGCTATGGACGCTGCGGTGTTTATGATTTTTAGCAACAATGGTGAGCGTTGCACCGCAGGCAGCCGCATCTTGGTGCAAGAAAGCATCTACAAAAAGTTTGCCGCCATGTTTGCACAGCGCGCGCAGCGCATCACGGTGGGCGACCCGCTGGACGAGAAGACTACTATTGGCCCCATGATCAGCCAAGCGCATTTAGCCAAAGTGCGAGGCTACATTGAGCTAGGCCAACAAGAGGGTGCCAGCATGTTGTGTGGTGGCCTGCAAGCGCCCGTGCTACCTGCGCGGGTACAACGCGGCAACTACGTGCTGCCCACCGTGTTTTCCGATGTTGATAACCGCATGCGTATTGCCCAAGACGAAATTTTTGGCCCCGTGGCCTGCCTCATCCCCTTCAAAGACGAGGCGCACGCAGTGCAATTGGCCAACGACACGCAGTACGGTTTGAGCAGTTATGTATGGACCGAAAACATAGGCCGCGCACACCGCGTCGCCGCGCAAATCGAAGCAGGCATGTGCTTCGTTAACAGCCAAAACGTGCGCGACCTGCGCCAACCCTTTGGTGGTACCAAGGCCAGTGGCACGGGGCGCGAGGGGGGCACGTGGAGTTACGAAGTGTTTTGTGAACCGAAGAATGTGTGCGTGAGCATGGGCAGCCACCACATTGCGCACTGGGGAGCAGCATGAGCACCTTTAAAGATACGGGAATTTAGTCATGGGCACTCTCGCACTCGCCGCCAAAATCACGCACGTACCGTCGATGTATTTGTGTGAATTCCCGGGCCCTCACTTTGGTAAACGTGATGCGGCCGTTGCAGGCCACAAAGAAATTGACAAACGCTGCCGTGCGCTGGGCGTCGACACGATTGTGGTGTTTGATGTGCACTGGCAAGTTAACAGCGAATACCACATCAACTGCGGCCCCGCATTCAAAGGCGTGTACACCAGCAACGAGCTGCCACATTTTATTAAAAACATGCCTTACGAATATCCGGGCAACTCTGCGCTGGGCCATTTGATTGCCGACACGGCCAACGCCATGGGTATCAAAACCCGCGCCCACAGCGATACCACGCTAGAGCTGGAATACGGCACACTGGTGCCCATGCGCTACATGAACGCTGACCAGCATTACAAAGTGATTTGCGTCAGCGCTTGGTGTGACTGGCATGACCTCACTGAGAGCGGGCAGTTTGGCCTGGCAGTGCGCAAAGCAATAGAGGAAAAATACGACGGCACAGTAGCCATATTTGCCAGCGGCAGCTTGAGCCATCACTTCGCTGACAACGGCCGCGCGCCCGAGTTTGCTTTTAAAACCTACAACGCATTTTTAGAGCAAGTTGACCACAAGGTGGTCGAGTTGTGGGAACGTGGCGACTGGAAAACCTTTATCGACATGCTGCCCATGTACAACGAAAAATGCTACGGCGAAGGCGACATGCACGACACCGCGATGCTGCTGGGCGCGCTGGGTTGGACTGACTACAGCGCTAAAGTCGAAGTCATCACGCCGTATTTTGGCAGCAGCGGGACGGGGCAGATCAATGCGATTTTTCCTGTCACTGCGCTGGCGAAGTAATTTGTTGTCACCTTGGAACTACTGCAGCAACTATATTTACTGCGATCAAATTAAATGTGATCTGACCCCATTTAAAAGAATCTGACCCCATTTAAAAGAATCAACTCAGAAGACTTAAAGCTATGCCCCACTTAGTTATTTATTACACCGCTAATCTAGAAACCAAGGTCAATATGACAGCGCTGTGCCGCAATATGGCAGACTCTATGTTGGCGGTGCGGGATGAAGATGGCAAACAGGTGTTTCCTACGGGGGGCACGCGCGTGCTGGCTTATCCTGCGCCGCATTTTGCGGTGGCCGATGGTGGTGCCGTGGGGCGGGCTGCGGGTGGTTCGGGAGACTATGGGTTTGTATATATGAATTTGCGCATTGGCAAGGGGCGCAGTGCAGTCACGCACCAGATTGCCGGGCAGGCGCTGTCGGCTGCAGCCAAGGCGCAGTTTGCTGTGCTGCTAGCAAGTGAGCACATGGGCTTGACGGTGCAGATTGACGAGGGGCATGAAGTGTTTGATGCCAAACACAGCACGTTGCACCCACTGTTTAACAAGGCTGTGTGATGCTAGACGACGCAACGATTGCCCAGCTAGCGATTGAGCTTGAGCATGCAGCCAAGACGCGCGTGCAGGTAGAGCATTTCTCCAAACGTTATCCTCAAATGACGATGCAAGACGGCTACCGCATCGCGCGTGCGTGGGTGCAACTGCAAATCGCTGCAAACAGCCAAGTCATCGGCCACAAAATTGGCCTGACCTCGCGTGCGATGCAGGTGTCTAGCCAAATTGACGAGCCTGACTATGGCACGCTGCTAAACACCATGCGCTACACCTGCACACCCGGCCAAGTGCTGCAGATACCTGTGCAAAATTTTATTGCACCGCGTGTAGAAGTCGAGCTGGCGTTTATTTTGAAATCGGCACTCAAAGGCCCCAACATCACGGTGGACGATGTATTGCAAGCCACCGACTACGTCACGCCAGCCATAGAAATTATCGACGCTCGCATAGAGCAGTTTGACCGATACACCAAAGCAGCGCGCAAAGTGTTTGACACCATCAGCGACAACGCTGCCAACGCAGGCATTGTGTTGGGTGCTGGCCGCGCTGACCCGTTAACTACTGATCTGCCATGGTGCGGTGCCATTTTGCGGCAAAACGGTGTGGTGGAAGAAACCGGCTTGGCCGCAGGCGTGCAAGGCCACCCCGCAATTGGCGTGGCGTGGTTGGCTAACAAGCTAGCGCCGTGGGGCGAGCATTTGACCGCTGGTGAGATAGTTTTAGCTGGCTCATTTACCAAGCCTGCGCCAGCCAAAGCAGGCGATGTGTTTGACGCAGACTACGGCCCGCTGGGCAAGCTGCAATTTCAGTTTGTATAGGAGGCGTAATGACACAAACAGATTTTCACCCTGATTTCCATGTGCATGAATGGCAAGCCCGTGTAGAGCTGGCGGCGTGTTACCGCATCTTTGCCATGATGGGCTGGGCCGAGATGATTTACAACCATATCACCGTGCGCTTGCCGCGCAGCGTGGCGGGTGATGCAAAACAGTTTTTGATCAATCCGTTTGGCCTGCACTACAGCGAGGTGACTGCCAGTAACTTGGTGAAAATCGACACTGCAGGTACGGTGCTGCACCCCAGCGCCTACCCCGTCAACCCTGCAGGTTTTACAGTGCATGCCGCTATCCACAATGCCATGCCAGGCGCGCACTGCGTGATGCACACCCACACCACCACTGGGTCGGCCGTGGCCTGTACGGCCAGCGGCTTAGCGCAAAACAATTTTTATTCTGCCCAGTTGTACAACCAAGTGGCCTACCACGACTTTGAAGGCATCACCATCCACGCTGACGAAGCGCCGCGTTTATTGAAAGCCATTGGCGACAAACCGTTAGTCATCTTGCGCAACCACGGCCTGCTGGCTTGGGGCGCTACGCTGCCCATGACCTTTGCACGGCTGTGGACACTGCAGCGCGCCTGCGACATTC
>JAYTPK010000217.1:0-2433 GCA_043747295.1 Polaromonas sp.
TGACGGTTCCAGCGGGTGCAGTTTTTGCAGTCTCACAGCGCCAAACTACAGAAGTAGCCATTGCGCGTACATTAGATACAACACTGCCAGTTACTGCCGTAGATTCAACACCAGCGGTAACCAGTATCAATAACCAGTTTTTCGTGCAATCAAAATAAAATTCGTAAAAAATATTTTCTAAATGAATTTTCGACAACAAATACGCCTTTTCTTGTCGTATTTGTTGCCTATGATGCTATTTAATTTATAGCAAATACGATATTCCAAAGCACCAGCATCGCATCTCTTTCAGTGTGTAATTCAGTTGCAGAAACTTGCGAAGGTGCTTCGTCCAAACGCGCGACGTGCTGCACGTGACGCAAGCTGCGATAGGCGCTGGCCGCCGCTTCGCCCACGTCTGCGGGCAGCAAGCCTGCAGCTTCTGAACGCTGCATCAAGGCGATGTTGCCGACGTTAACTCGCAGCTCAGGGTGCTTTGCACTGTGGGCTAAGACAAGATATTGGATAGCAAATTCGGCATCGACCATGCCGCCTGGGCTATGTTTGACATCAAACAATTCGGCTTTGACTGGGTGCGCCGCGCGGACTTTCTCCCGCATAGCCATGATTTCTTGCTTTAAAGCAGGCAAATCGCGCGGTGCGCAAATGACATTCTGACGGACAGCATCGAATTTGGCTCGGATTGGCTCGAAACCTGCGACGAAGCGGGCGCGGGTCATGGCTTGGTGTTCCCAGGTCCATGCGGTGTTGCTGCCCCGGTTTTCTTGGTAGTTGGCGAACGAAGCCGCGCTGGTAACCAACATGCCTGAGTTGCCGTTGGGTCGCAGTGCAGTGTCGATTTCAAACAAATCGCCTTCAGATGTTTTGCTGTCCAGCCAAGTGATGAGTTTGCGTACGAATGAACTGTATATTTCTACAGCATTTTCATGGTCGTCTTCGTAAATGAAAACGATGTCTAAATCGCTACCGTAGCCCAACTCTTTGCCGCCCAGCTTGCCATAGCCAATGATGGCGATTTGCGGCACCTCAATATGTTTGTTTTTATAGCGCTGCCAGCACCAGGCAATGGTGATGCGCAGCACGGCGTCGGCTAAGCCGGTTAAATCGTCCGCCACATGCTCTACGGTCAATCGGCCTTCAATGTCACGCGCCAAGGTGCGAAACAGCTCTGCGTGGTGGGCGCGGCGCAGCAGGTTAAGCAGGGTCTCCACGTCGTCTTGGTCAGAGGCGACCAATGCTTTGATGCGCATCGCCAGTTCGCTCTCAAATTCTGCAGCGTCAAAACGCTCGGTCAGCCAAGCATCGCCAGCCAATTCATCCATCACCCCTGGGTGTTGCAGCAAATACGTCGCAGGCCAGCGGGCACTACCCAAAAGCTTGAGCAAGCGCTCGTGCACCACAGGGCGTTCCCACAAGAGTGCTAGATAGCTGTCGCGACGCAACAGAGGTTCTAAAAAATCAGCACTGCACAGGGCGGCTAGTTCTGTGACACGGCCTTCTAGTAGCCAAACAGCAGTGCGCTGCACCAAGCGCTGCAAACGGTTTTTGGCTTCTTCGCGCAAGTTCAAAACGCGTGGATGCTGCGCTAAATCCGCAGCACGTTTATCAAATAAAGTTGGGGACTTTGCTGCAACTGCACCAGTCAATGCTTGACTATGCGGTGGGCAAATTTTGCATTCTTGGGCTAGATTTGAAGTAAGCGCCGTTTCCTGAAAGCCGCCTAAAAGCTTGTCAAACTCATTGGCAACCAGCTCGCGGTGGGCATCTAAATCGGTCAAAAATGCACAGCTATCGCTGTCACACTCCGCATAGCCCATGGTTTGAGCGATCCATTGCAAATCGGCATCTTCCGTCGGCATGGTGTGGGTTTGCTGGTCGTCTAGGTATTGAATGCGGTGCTCTACACGGCGTAAAAAGGCATAGGCTTGGCAAAGCGCATCGGCAGTGGTTTGCGGCATCAATCCGGCGTGAGCGACGCGCTGTAGGGCGTCAAGTGTGGGTCGCATGCGTAATTCAGGAAATTGCCCTCCGCGCACCACCTGCAGCAACTGAACGGTGAATTCAATCTCTCTGATGCCACCGCGCGAGAGCTTCACATCGTTTGCCCGCTCAGGTCGGCCAGCACTGCGCCGTTGCGCTTCTTGGCGGATTTGGCGGCGCTGAAATTCATGCGAGGGGTGAACTTTGGCAATTCGCTGGAGTATGCGATTGGCGATCCCACCGGCAATGCTGTTTATTCGATCACGGATTTTACCACCGCGCGCAACGAGGGCTTCGACCACGTGCGGCTGCCGGTGGCGTGGCATCTCTACGCCGGACCCGGCCCGGATTTTGCCCTGGCCGGCAGCATCTTCAGCAGGGTGGATGTCATGGTTGACAACGCGCTGTCCAAAGGGCTGGCGATTATTATCGACGAGCACCATTTCAAGGAAT
>JAYTPK010000218.1:0-36370 GCA_043747295.1 Polaromonas sp.
CCATTGCTGACTTAAGCCCAGATGCAGCCAGAGCAAACTTAGCCCGAGTAGGCTGGAAGCCAGAGCAATCGCAGGCGAAAAACGCGCAAGAGGCTATTAGAAACGGTACCACCTGGATAACCGACAACTGGCAAGCTGTGGTGACCTTGCCTGAGATTGATGTGGTGGTGGAGTGCACCGGCTCACCCGTGCATGCAGTGGACCATATTTTGAAAGCTATTGAGCATGGCAAACATGTGGTGAATGTCACGGTAGAAGCCGATGCGTTTTGCGGCCCGCTGCTGGCACGCAAAGCATTTGATAAAGGCGTTGTCTACTCCATGGCGTTTGGCGACCAGCCGGCGTTGATTTGCGACTTGGTGGACTGGGCGCGCACCTGCGGCTTTCCGGTGGTAGCCGCTGGCCGTGGCCACAAATGGTTGCCACACTTTGCCGATAGCACGCCCGACACCGTGTGGGGCTACTATGGCCTCACACCTGAGCAGGCTGCACGCGGTGGGCTGAACCCTAAAATGTTCAACAGCTTTTTAGACGGCTCCAAACCGTCGATTGAAAGCACCGCCGTCAGCAACGCCACGGGTTTATCTGTGCCCAGCAATGGGTTGCTGTACCCACCTGCCAGTGTGGAAGACATCCCCTACGTCACCCGCCCCATCAGCGAGGGCGGCGTATTAGAAAAAAAAGGCATGGTCGAAGTGATCTCATCGCTGGAAGCCGGTGGTCGCAAAATACCGTATGACATTCGCATGGGTGTGTGGGTCACGGTAGAGGCAGAGACCGACTACATCAAAAACTGTTTTGAAGAATACAACGCCCACACCGACCCTAGCGGGCGCTACTTTACGCTGTACAAGCGCTGGCATTTGATTGGGCTAGAAGTGGGCGTGTCGGTAGCCTCAGTGGCGCTGCGCGGCGAGCCTACGGGCGTAGCCACGGGCTGGAATGCAGACGTAGTAGCCACTGCGAAAAAAGATTTGAAACCCGGTGACATGCTGGACGGCGAAGGCGGCTATACCGTGTGGGGCAAGCTGCTGCCTGCTGCCACGTCGCAGCGCATGGGCGGTTTGCCTTTGGGCTTAGCGCACAACGTGAAGGTGATTCGCGCTGTCAGTAAAGGGCAAGCGCTGTCATGGGATGATGTAGACATGCCAGCATCGCGCGCCTACAGCGTGCGGCGCGAGATGGAAGCTATGTTTTCAACTATTTAGGCATCAAATATGCCGATAGTCCAAGCATTTACTGCTCAAGCAGCTATGAAATTTATAGTATCGACCTTGTCATAGATTATGAAAAAAATTGCATTTTTAGGTATTGGCCTGATGGGCTACCCCATGGCGCGCCGCTTATGTGAAGCTGGTTTTACTGTGCAGGTATGGAACCGCAGCCGCGACAAAGCTGAGCGTGTCGCCGCGTTTGGTGCAATAGTATTTGACAATGCAGCGCAGGCTGTGCAAGGTGCAGACATCGTTATAGGCATGTTAGAAAACGGCACGGTGATGGACAGCGTGCTGTTTGGCCAAGGTGCAGCACAGGCGATGGCGCAGGGCACCCTAGTCATCGACATGGCCAGCACCAAGCCGCGCGAGGCACGTGACCATGCAGCACGCTTAGCAGCACTGGGCATCAGCCACGTGGACTGCCCCGTATCGGGCGGCACAGTGGGCGCAGAAGGCGGCACACTGGTGATGATGGCGGGTGGCAAGGTGGAAGACTTTGCACGTGCGCAAGACGTGCTCAAAGTGTTTGGCCGCAGCACCCATGTAGGTCCGCACGGCTCTGGGCAATTGGCCAAGCTGGCCAACCAAATGATTGTAGGCATCACCATTGGCGCAGTGGCAGAGGCCCTGCTACTGTGCCAACGCGGCGGTGCCGACATGGGCAAAGTGCGCGAGGCGATTACTGGTGGCTTCGCTGACAGCCGCATTTTGCAACTGCATGGCCAGCGCATGGTGCAGCGCGACTTTGCACCCCGTGGTCGCTTGGCTATTCAGCTCAAGGACATGCGCAACGCGCTAGACACTGCGCATGAAACCAGCATGGACGCTCCCATTACCACCTTGTTTGAGCAGCTGTATTCCCAAGCCGCCGAGCATGGCCTGGGTGAGCTAGACCACAGCGGATTATTTGTAGAACTGGCCAGCCGCAACGGGATGACGTGATGCAAGACCTGATCTTTCGCCAAGCTTCGGTGTACGACGGCACTGGCCAGCCACCCACAGTGCAAGACGTGGCGGTTACAGACGGCGTTATCACCGCCATGGCTGCGCACATTGACCTGCCTTACCAGCGCAGCATTGACTGCGCAGGTTTGGCCCTCATGCCCGGCATCATCGACAGCCACACGCATTTTGATGCGCAAATTACCTGGGACAGTACACTGCGCCCGTCACCCGCCTTAGGGGTCACCACCGCTGTGATTGGCAACTGTGGCTTTGCCATTGCCCCCTGCAAGCCCGAGCACCGTGACATCACCATGCGCAACCTGACGCAAGTCGAGGGCATGTCGCTAGACGTGCTGCGCAGCGGCATTGACTGGGGTTTTGAAACCTTCCCGCAATACCTAGACCTGCTGCGGCGCAAAGGCGCTGTAGCCAACATCGCAGCGTATGTGGGCCACAGCAGCGTACGCACGTATGTGATGGGCGCAGATGCCGCTGAGCGCGAAGCCACGCCCGCAGAGATTGCCCACATGGCACAGATTGTGCGCGATGCAATGCAAGCAGGCGCAGCAGGCCTTGCCAGCTCTACCAGCCCCGCCCACAACGGCGAGGGCGGCAAACCCATGCCATCGCGCCTGGCCAGCGATGCAGAGCACTTGGCGTTAATCAAGGCCATGGGCAAGGGTGGTAAGGGCGTGTACATGGTCACCAAAGGTGGCCATATGCCTGTGGCTTTTTTAGAGCAGATGAGCGCAGTTAGTGGCAGGCCCGTGATGATTGCCGCGCTGCTACACAACAACACCAACCCGCGTGGCGTGTTTAACGACTTGGATGCCATAGCCGCTGCCAACACGCGTGGCCACAAGCTAATTGGGCAAGTCAGCTGCTGCCCGCTGTCGATGGACTTTACCCTGCACTCGCCCTACCCTGTGGAGGGTTTGCAATCATGGAAGAGTGGATTGGGTAAAAGCGGCGATGCACTTAAAGCCGTGCTGGCCGACTCTGGTTTTCGCAGCGCTGTGCGTGCCGAGCTGGCAGCGCCCGCCAGCTTTAGACTGTTTAACGGTGAATGGGACCAACTGCACATCACCGAAGCGGCGACTGATGCGCACCGCGCGCTGGAGCAAAAACCGTTCGGTGCGCTGGCACGTTCGCTGGGCAAAGACCCGCTGGATTTAATGCTGGATATTGCCCTGCAGGAAGACCTGCACACCGTGTATACCGCCATGCTGCTCAACAGTGACGAAGCTGCAGTGGGCCAAATGCTGAACCACTCGCACAGCATTGTGTCTCTGAGCGACGCCGGTGCACACCTCACCTTTTTTAACGACGCGGGTTTTGGCTTGCACCTGATGGGCCACTGGGCGCGCGACCGTGCCGCCATGCCGCTGCAAGAGGCCGTGCGCCAGCTGACCAGCGTGCCTGCCGATGTGTTTGGCTTTGCACGGCGCGGCAGACTGGCGCTGGGCAACGCGGCCGATCTGCTGCTGTTTAACCCTGCCACCGTTGGGCGTGGCCCAAAAAAACGTGTGCACGACTTGCCTGGCGGCGCTGCACGCTTAACCACTGACGCTGTGGGCGTGCACGGCGTATGGGTTAACGGCCAGCAGGTGGCAGATGGCAGCGGGTTGCTAGCCCACGCGCCCAAGGCGGGCCAGTTAATTACAGAATTTTTGTAAAATCAACTTCGCTAACAAAAACGCCTGCAACTTGCAGGCGTTTTTAATGAGCGCAGGGCAGTGCTTGATCAGTCGGCCTGAATGCCAAACTCTTTGATCACCTTGCCATATTTTTCATTGTCGCCCGCCAGTGAGCGCATAGCCAGCTGCGGCTCACCGCCCACAGGTACGGTGAAAGCCGTGTTCATACGCGCCAGCACATCGGGCATTTTGATAATGTCGTTCAGATGGCCGTTCAATGTGCGGATGATGGCCTCAGGCGTGCCTTTGGGTGCTAGCACGGCTTGCCACGCGCCAATGTCTGAATCTTTCAAACCGGACTCTTGCAACGTGGGCACAGTGGGCGCTAATGTGGAGCGCTTGGCATCTGCCACGGCCAGCACACGCATTTTGCCGCTCTGGATATGGGCATTGACTGGGCCAAGCGTGGTGTACATAAAGTTGATGTGGCCACCCAGCATGTCGTTCACCGCTGGAGCGCTGCCGCGATAGGGCACTTGGCGCAATTTAACCCCAGCAGATTTGTTGAACATCTCACCCAGCAGGTGCATGGGCGATCCGCTGCCGGGGCTGGCATAGGTATCGATTTTTCCGCTCTTGGCTGCGGCTACAAACTCGGCCATATTGTTGATGCCAGTAGAGGTGTTGACCACCAAAAACAGCGACTGCGTGCCCATCAAAAACACGGGTGCAAAATCGCCCACTGTGTCGTAGCTGCCGCCCGAGCCAGGCTTTAGCACCAGCAGCGCCGTGGCAATGGTGCTGGGGGTCATCAGCAGCGTGTGGCCATCGGGTGCGGCTTTGGCTACCATGGCATTGCCAATGGTGCCGCTAGCGCCAGGCTTGTTGTCGACCACCACAGTTTGCCCCATGCGGGCGCTGAGCTTTTCTGCCAGCACGCGGCCTAGTGCATCGGTGTCACCACCTGCAGGGTACGACACGATCAGCGTGATTTGTTTGCTGGGGTAGGTTTGCGCCCAGCTAGGACTGACCATCAACGACGCGGCACCAGCCACACCGGCCATCGCTTGGCGGCGGTTGAATTTTGGGGTGTTAGACATGGTACTTCTCCAGTTAAAAACAACTCACTGCAGTCTAGCCAGACTAGGCCGCGCCCACCATAGCGTAAGCCACTATTTCCAGTTTCATACCTGCAACGACCAGCGCCACTCCCGCGCTAGGACGGTTAGGGTACGGCGGCTTAAAAAACTCGCGGTACACGGCGTCAATAGCGGGCTTGCTGCACAATGGAGCAAGTGTCAATCATGCTATCTTTTCGCACTGGGCCGTGCGCCGTGTAAATTCAATGGCCTGCTAATTTTTGGCATCCTTGCTACAGTACATGCAACATAGCGCTGATCCCCATACTTACCAACGATGCTGGCCCATGACATAAGGAGTGTTGTATGTCGAATTTACCTACACGCCGTCAGGCTAGCATGGCACTGGGCAGCTGGCTGGGCTTAGCGGCAAGCACCACGCATCTTGCAGTCGATGCCAGCACGGTGTCCCAAGACCAAGCAGCATGGGCTGCGTTGCGTAGCGGCGGCCATGTGCTGCTGATTCGCCATGCGCGTGCGCCTGGCACTTTTGACCCGCCAGAATTTAAGCTGGATGAATGCAGCACACAGCGCAATTTAAATGACGAAGGCCGTGCGCAAGCCAAACGCTTGGGCGAGTTGGTGCGCGCCATGAACGTGCCGGTGCATCGTGTACTCAGCTCTGAATGGTGTCGCTGCGTAGAGACTGCGCAGCTAGCATTTGGTGCAGACGCAGTAAGCACAGATAAGCTGTTAAGTTCACCGACACAGTTGTCGGCCCAGCAGCGCATCAAGCATACGCAGCTCATTCGTGAAGAAATAAAGCTTTACACCTTAAACAAAACCAAGCTGGCATTGAGACCCAATTTAGCCATGGTGACACATATGTTCAACATCCAAGACATCACCGGAGAAAATGTTGCAGAGGGTGAGATATTGGTAGTCACCAGCGCCGAGAGCAATTCAAAAAACCCTATGCGCGTAATAGGCCGTGTGTCGACCACATAAACTTATCCATCAAGGAGATCACCATGCACACCCAGATCTATGTGAACCTACCCGTGAAAGACTTGCCCAAATCACGCGCTTTCTTTCAAAGCATGGGTTACGGTTTCAACGAAGAATGGAGCAACGAAAAAGGTGCTTGTCTCATACTAGGTGAAAACCTATTTGCGATGCTGCTTACCGAGCCCTTTTTCGCTGGCTTTACCACCAAACCCATTGGTAATGCGACGCAAACAACCGAGGTGATCAATTGTTTGGCATGTGCCAACCGAGAAGCAGTAGATACCTTGGTGCGCAAGGCCATTGCAGCTGGCGGCACAGCGCCCAAGCCTGCGATTGATCATGGTTTCATGTACCAGCATGGGTACCAAGATTTAGATGGCCATATTTGGGAGTTAATGGCTGCAGCAGTAGTTTGAGTTTTTACAGGAAGGAGATGTCATGACCGTCAAACGAATGGATAACGTGGGCATCGTGGTGGAAGACCTCGATGCTACGGTTGAGTTTTTCACAGAACTTGGTCTGACCCTCGAAGGCCGCGCCCCTATCGAAGGTGAGTGGGCGAGCCGCGTCACAGGGGTGCGCGGCCAGCGCGTCGAAATTGCGATGATGCGCACGCCTGATGGCCACAGCCGCATCGAACTCTCGCGCTTCGATGCGCCCGCCATCGTATCCGATCATCGCACGGCACCTGTGAACTCATTGGGATACCTGCGCGTGATGTTTGCCGTAGAAGATATTGACGACACACTGGCGCGCCTAAGAAAGCTTGGTGCAACGGTAGTTGATGAGGTTGTCAATTACAAAGACATCTACCGGCTGTGCTACATCCGGGGGCCAGAAGGAATTTTGATTGGTATTGCCCAGCAGCTGGATACACAGCAAGATTAACAAACAGCTTGAAAGAAATCATCATGTCAACTGGAACTGTACAACTGCACCGCGTGCTGATCACCACGCCCGAGAAAGTTTGGCGCGCCTTCACGCAACCCCACGCCTTTGCGCGTTGGCTTCCTCCCAATGGCTTTGTGGGCCACATCCAGAAGATGGAACTCAAAGTGGGCGGCGCGTGGCGTGGTGCGTTCACTAACTTCACCACGGGCCATGAGATGTTCTTTGGCGGCAATTACCTGGAGCTCAAGCACAACGAAGTCATCGCTTACACCTGCAGGTTTGACGACCCCAATCTCCCCGGCGAGATGATTACTCACGTTACGATGAAAGCTGTCTCAGTGGGCACGGAGATTCACTGCATGCAAAGCGGCATTCCAGCCATAATTCCCATCGAGGGCTGCTACCTTGGCTGGCAAGAATCGCTGTTGAATTTAGCGCGCTTGGTGGAGCCGAATATTCCTCAATAGCGCGGTAAGTCAGCCCTAAGCAGGTTACTTGGGCGTCTGAACACCCAAGCTACTGCACCAACCCCTTGCGATGCCGCACCACGCCAGCAGCGCTTACAGCATCGGCCTGATTGCCCCAAGATGCGCGAATGTAGGTGGTAACTGCTGCAATATCTTCGTCATTTAACACGTGCACAAAAGGTGGCATGCCAAAGGGGCGCGGGTTGCCTGCAGTGCTGGGCGCGTAGCCGCCTGCCAAGATAATGCGCACCAGGTTAGCGGTGGTGGGCATGGTGACGGCGCGGTTGCCTGCTAACGCTGGCAGCGCTACTGCGCCTTCTAGTTTGACACCCTCGCCTTGCGTGCCGTGGCAGCTAGCGCAGTGCTTTGTAAACAGTTGCGCGCCGCGTTCATAAAACTGCGGGTTCTGGCTGGGCTTGCCTCGGGTGACTGGCTGGGTTTCAGGCAATGATTGTAAATATACGGCTGTGGCCTGCAGGTCTGCGTCGCTCCAGAATTGTGTGCTTTTGCTGACCACCTCGGCCATGGGGCCGGCTACGCTGGCGCTGGGCGCTATGCCAGTTTTTAACAGTGCCACTACATCGGCTGCAGGCCAGTGCTTCACGCCGGCTTGGCTGCCGTCCATCAGCGACGGGGCATACCAGTCTTGCATGGGCATGAGCGCGCCGCTGAGCAGCTGGTCGTTGGTAGTGGCACCTAGGGCGTTACGTTCTGCGTGGCAGGCACTGCAATGGCCTAGGCCGCGCACTAGGTAGGCTCCGCGCAGCAATTGATCTTCTTTTTTAGTGCTATTTATGGCTGTAGTCCAAGTATTTACTGCTTGAGTAGCTATTATTTTTGTAGTGTCTACCTGTGGCACTTCAGGTGCAGCTTGTTCAAAAAACATGAGTCGCCACACCGCTAATGCCACTTGGGTATTGAACGGAAAAGGCAGCTCATGCGCGCGGTTGGCTTGCGCGACTGCCGGCACGCCGTGCATGAAGTAGGCGTACAAAGCGTTGGAGTCATCCTGCGTAACGTGGGTGTAGTTAGTGTAGGGAAAAGCTGGTGTCAGCAGCCTGCCATCAGCACTGCGGCCTGTGTGCATTGCGCGGTAAAAAGCCTGCGCGCTCCAGCGGCCAATGCCGGTGTCGACATCGGGCGTAATGTTGCTGGTGTACACCGCACCAAATGGTGTGTGAATAGCTTTGCCGCCTGCAAAATCTTGGCCGCCGCGCGCGGTGTGGCAGGCAGCGCAGTTACCCACTTGGGCCAAGTAGCGGCCTTGCTCTATCGTGCCTTGAGACGGTTTTTGGGTATCATTTTGGCCAGTAGTCCAAGTATTTACTAGGTTTTTAGCTATTAATTCAGTAGCAATTAGCATTGCCATACAAATTGCAATAACAGCAAGCAATAAACCTAATGCCGCAAAAACGCGCCGCACTGCGCTGTAGTTTTGCCAACGCGCGGCTATTGCCACTGGTGCAACTAACTTCATCGCACACCTCCGCAGCCTTCAGGCATGGGGCCGGGTAATGCAGCGGCGGGTTTGGCATTGGCACCCAGCGGCACAGGCTGTGCGGCCAGCCACGTGGCCAAGGCCTCGACATCGTCCACGCTTAACAATTTGGCAATACGGCCCATGCAGTCGGGCGCGTGAGCGCGGCGCTGGTGGGTTTGCCACGCGCCCAGTTGCCCCGCCATGTAGTCGCGTGGCAGGCCTAGCAGTGCGGGCATGCTGGGGTTGCTGTTCACCAGGCTGCCCGCAGTTTGCAGCGCCGGTGCTACGCCCATCAGCGCTGCGCCGTGACAGGCTACGCAAGCGGGTAGGCCACGGGCTTTGTCGCCCTGCTCTACCAGCGCCTTGCCGCGTGCCAGCACAGTGGGCGTGGTGCCAGGCCTGGGTGCTGTGGGCGGTGGGTAAGGCAGATCGAGTTGTGCAAAATACTGCGCCATCTCCATCAAATACGCATCGCTCAGATGCTCCACCATGCCCACCATCAGGCCGTAGTGGCGGCGGCCATCTCGAAAATTTTGCAGCTGGTTGTACAAATAGCCCGCAGGTTTGCCCGCAATGCGCGGAAAGTAGGCCTCGTTAGCGGTGCGGCCGACCTGCGCTGTCACACCTGCGCCGTGGCAGGTGGTGCAGGCCTGCATGCGCTGGGCCATGGTGTTGGGTGCAGCAGCGGGTGCAGTAGATGCATAGGCCGGCGGGTGCGCAACGGCTGTTTTCGCACCCGCGCTGTGCATGCTGGCCAGCAGCGCTAAAAGTGTGCAAACCCATGCACGTAGAATTTTTCTCATGCCCCAATGATGCCTTGGGCGCATTAAAACCGCTCGTGTTCGGTTAAAAACCGCCATTGGCCTACGGCTAAATCAGCCATCGGCACACGCCCTACGCGAATGCGCTTCATGCCCACCACCCGCAGGCCTGCATGCTCACACACGGTGGCCACAGCGCCCAGCTGGCCACCTTTGACGGCAAAGCGCAAGCCCGTTACAGCGTCGGTTTGTTTGCTCAGCGCCACTTTGGCCACCAGCACAGGGCGATCATTGCGCAGCAGGGGGCGGTTTAGCTGGCGCATGATGTCGTCGTTCACCTCGCCGGTCACGTCCACAATCAACTCGTTCTCTACCCACACTGCGTCGTCCCACAGCTTGCGCTGCACGCTTGCATCTTGGGTAAACACCATGAGGCCGCTGGCACCAGGCTCTAGTGGGGTGACGCACACATGGTCTTTCAAATGGCGTTTGAGCAGTCTGATGCTGCGGTCGGCTTTGCTGCGGCCGCCCTCGGTCAACAGCTCACCTGCGGGCTTGGCACCGTCGCCCCAGTCAAAGCCCACGGGCTTGTGCAGCAGCACCGTCATAGGCACGCTGTCTAGCAGCGTGGCCTGCGGGTCTAGCTCAATGCGCTCGGTGGTGACGCGGTGCTGCGGGCTTTCTTCTACCCGGCCGTTCACACGCACCCAGCCGCCCTCAATGTACTGCTCGGCTTGGCTGCGCGAGCAAGGGATCATTTCAGCAAGGCGTTTGGCTAGGCGGACGGGTTCGGTCATGGCAGAAAAATAGGTGGCGCACCAAGTCAGTGCAACTGCACTACTTGGAATTGGCATGGGGTTTGCACTGTGTGTCGATTGAGTATGGCATATACATCGGTTAGAGAAGGGCTAGAGCGTGAAGAAGTCAAAATTAGTCATGGTGGGTAACGGCATGGCAGGTGTGCGCACCATTGAAGAATTGCTGAAAATTGCGCCTGAGCTGTATGAAGTGACCGTATTTGGTGCAGAACCGCACCCCAACTACAACCGCATATTGTTGTCGCCAGTGCTGGCGGGCGAGCAAACCTTAGACGACATCGTGCTCAACAGCTGGGACTGGTACAAAGAAAACAATATCACCCTGCACGCTGGTAAAAAAGTGGTGTCCGTTGATCGCGTGAAACGCATCGTCAAATCGAGCGATGGCACCGAGGTGGAATATGACCGCCTGCTGATGTGTACAGGCTCCAACTCATTTATCTTGCCCATCCCCGGCAAAAACTTAGCTGGCGTGATCGCTTACCGCGACATAGCCGATACCATCGCCATGATCGAGGCGTCCACCAAATACAAAAAAGCAGTCGTCATCGGTGGCGGCTTGCTGGGCCTAGAGGCTGCTAACGGATTGATGTTGCGCGGCATGCAGGTTAGCGTCATCCATGTGATGCCTACTTTGATGGAGCGCCAGCTAGACGCAGTAGCAGGCGGGCTACTGCAAAAATCACTCGAAGCGCGTGGCCTGAAATTTGTGATGGGTGGCCAAACGCAGGCGTTGATTGGCGATGCCGATGGTGGCAAAGGCGGCCGCGTGATGGCCTTGCAATTTAAAGACGGTACTGAAATACCAACCGACTTGGTGGTGATGGCGGTAGGCATTCGCCCTAACACCGAACTGGCCGAGCTGATGAACCTGCATTGCAACAAAGGCATTGTGGTGAACGACACCATGCAAACCACCACCGACGCGCGCATCTACAGCGTGGGTGAATGCGCAGCGCACCGAGGCATTGCCTATGGCCTGGTGGCACCGTTGTTTGAGCAGGCCAAGGTAGCGGCCAACCATTTGGCGCAGTTTGGTATTGGCCGTTATAGCGGCTCGCTGACATCGACCAAGCTGAAAGTCACCGGCATTGACCTGTTCAGCGCAGGTGATTTTTCAGGGGGTGAAGGTACTGAAGAAATTGTGATGAGCGACCCGTTTGGCGGCGTGTACAAAAAGCTGGTGCTCAAAGACGACAAGCTGATAGGCGCTTGTTTGTATGGCGACACCGTGGACGGCAGCTATTACTTTAAACTGTTGCGCGATGGTAAAAACGTTTCTGACATCCGCGACAAGCTGATGTTTGGCGAAGCCGCCATCAACAATGGCATTGGCGATGTAGGCCACCAAGGCCACACCAAAGCCGCCAGCATGAACGACAGCGACGAGGTGTGCGGCTGCAACGGCGTGACCAAAGGCACTATCTGCAAATCCATCCGCGAAAGAGGCTTGTTCACCCTGGACGAAGTTAAAAAACACACCAAGGCCAGCGCGTCTTGCGGCTCGTGTACCGGTCTGGTGGAGCAGATTTTGATGTTCACCGCCGGTGGCGATTATTCAGCCACACCCAAGCTAAAAGCTATGTGCGGCTGCACCGACCATGGTCACCAAGCCGTGCGCGATGCGATTGTGGCTAACAAGCTGCTGACAATCCAAAGCGTGTACAACTTTATGGATTGGAAGTCACCTAACGGTTGCGCCAGCTGCCGCCCAGCGGTAAATTACTATGTCACATCGTCATGGCCCAAAGAGGCCAAATACGACCCGCAAAGCCGTTTCATTAACGAGCGTAGCCACGCCAACATTCAAAAAGATGGCACTTACAGCGTCATCCCGCGCATGTGGGGCGGCGAGACAAACTCTAGCGAGCTTCGCCGCATAGCCGACGCGGTAGACAAATACAACATCCCCACCGTCAAAGTCACTGGCGGCCAGCGCATTGACCTGCTGGGCGTGAAAAAAGAAGACTTGGTGAATGTATGGAAAGACATCGGCATGCCATCGGGCCACGCCTATGCCAAAGCTTTGCGCACCGTCAAAACCTGCGTGGGCAGTGAATGGTGCCGCATGGGCACACAAGACAGCACGCAAATGGGCAAAGACCTAGAGCGCGCCATGTGGCGCATGTATGCACCGCACAAAGTTAAATTTGCAGTCAGCGGCTGCCCACGCAACTGCGCCGAAGCTGGCATTAAAGACGTAGGCATCATCGGCGTAGACAGTGGATGGGAAATGTATGTGGCAGGCAACGGCGGTATCAAAACTGAAGTAGCCCACTTTTTTACAAAAGTCAAAACCACTGCTGAAGTACTGGAATACACCGGCGCATTTTGCGAGCTGTACCGCCAAGAAGGCTGGTACCTAGAGCGCACCGTGCACTACGTGTCGCGCGTAGGCTTGGACTACGTGAAAAAACGCATCTTGGACGACCACGAAGGGCGCAAGGCACTGTGGGAGCGACTGCAATTCGCTCTGGACGGTGAGCCTGATCCTTGGTTTGAGTTTGACAAAGCTTCGGTGGATACGCGGCAGTTTGAGGCTATTGCTGTTTGAAGATTTGAATACGGGGATTGATACGGGGATTTTTTTGAACGCAGAGGGCGCGAAGGTTTCGCAGAGGACGCAAAAGGAATACCAAAAAAGAATATGCAAGTTAAATTTTATATATCCAGAAAATCTAGTACTTGATTCATTTTTCTTAATTTTTGGTTTTTATTTTGTCTTCTTCTGCGCTCTCTGCGAATCCTTCGCGTCCTCTGCGTTCAAAAAATCCCCGTATTACACCTTAGAAAAATACCAATTGAAATAAAAATGACCACTTGGAAAAAAATCTGTTTCGTTAAAGACATACCCGTCCTAGGCTCACGTCGTATCAAGCGCGAAAAAGGCATGGATGTCGCGGTTTTCAGGAATAGTGACGACAAAATATTTGCCCTGTTAGACCGTTGCCCCCACAAAGGTGGGCCACTGAGCCAAGGCATTGTGCATGGTGACAGTGTGGCTTGTCCATTGCATAACTGGAACATTGGCCTGGGCGATGGCTGCGCTAAAGCGCCTGACGTGGGCTGCACACCTAAGTTTGCAGTGCAAGTGACTGGCGGCGAAGTTTTTTTAGACAGCCATGAGCTAGCTACCCACGCCATTGACCTGACCAAGCCCTTAGCAGGCCCCGAGCTGAAAGCGTCAATGGCGTCTTTGGCGACATGAGCCTGCGCGAAACTAAATCGACCTGCCCCTACTGCGGCGTGGGTTGTGGTGTCATCATTGAAAGCCAAGGCGCGCAAATCACCGGTGTGCGCGGCGACCCAGACCACCCCGCTAACTTTGGCCGCTTATGCACCAAGGGCTCTACCCTGCACCTGACTGCTAGTGCGTCCATTACGCTGCAAACCCGTCTGCTGCATCCTATGCGCCGCGAACACCGAGGCAGCGCAGCTAAAGCCATCAGCTGGGACAGCGCTTTAGATTTCGCAGCCACCACGTTCTCGCAAATCATCACCGAGCATGGGGCTGATGCAGTGGGCTTTTATGTCAGCGGCCAGTTGCTGACTGAAGACTATTATGTTTTCAATAAACTCGCCAAAGGTTTGATCGGCACCAACAACATTGATACCAATTCACGCCTGTGCATGAGCAGCGCGGTAGCAGGCTACAAGCAAACCTTAGGGGCCGATGCGCCGCCTAACTGCTACGACGATGTCAACCATGCCGACACCATTTTTATCGTGGGCAGCAACACAGCCTATGCGCACCCGATATTGTTTCGGCGCATTGAAGACGCGAAAAAGAACAACCCGCAACTCAAAATTATTTTTGCCGACCCGCGCAAAACTGACACCGCTGAAATAGCTGACCTGTACCTGCCATTACAGCCTGGCACAGATGTCATGTTGTTCAACGGCATGCTGCACATCATGCTGTGGGAAGGCTGGCTGGACAACGCTTATATTGCAGCGCACACCAAGGGCTTTGACGACTTGAAAGCCACCGTGCGCGAGTACACGCCCGAGCTGGTAGCGCAAACTTGCGGCATTAAAAAAGAAGACCTGTTTGCGGCTGCCAAGTTGTTTGCCGGTATTGACAACGACAGCAGCCAGCGCCGCAACACCACCCTGAGCTTGTACTGCCAAGGCCTGAACCAATCGAGCAGCGGCACCGCTAAAAACGCTGCTTTGATTAACCTGCATTTAGCTTGCGCACAAATCGGCAAACCCGGTGCTGGCCCATTCTCACTGACAGGCCAGCCTAACGCTATGGGTGGCCGCGAAGTGGGCGGCCTAGCTAACCTCATCAGCGCGCACCGCGACATGGCCAACCCTGCACACCGCGCCGAGGTAGCCGCGCTGTGGGGCGTGGCCGATGTCCCCAGCAAGCCCGGCAAAACGGCAGTGGAGATGTTTCAGGCCGCTGCCGACGGCGAGATCAAAGCGCTGTGGATAACCTGCACCAATCCCGCGCAAAGCATGCCCGACCAGACCACCGTGCGCCGCGCGCTGGAGCGCTGCGAGCTGGTCATTGTGCAAGAAGCGTTTGCCACCACCGAAACCTGCCACTACGCCGACCTGCTGCTGCCCGCCACCACTTGGGGCGAAAAAGACGGCACCGTCACCAACAGCGAACGCCGCATCAGCCGCGTATTGCCCGCAGTAGCAGCCCCCGGCGAGACGCGCCACGACTGGAGCATCGCCGTAGATTTTGCCCAACGCCTAGCTGTCAATTTAAATGGGGTCAGATCACATTTATTTGACTACCCCACCGCCGAAATTATCTGGAACGAACACCGCGAAACCACACGTGGCCGCGACCTGGACATTACCGGCTTGACCTACGCCAAAATTGAACAAACCCCGCAGCAGTGGCCGTTCAAGCAAGGTGACACCGAAGGCAAAGCCCGCTTGTATGAAGACGGAATATTTCCCACAGCCGACGGCAAAGCCAACTTTGTCAACACGGTCTACAAACCGACATCCGAGCAGCGCGAATCACGCTATCCGTTTAGCCTGAACACTGGCCGATTACGTGACCAATGGCACGGCATGAGCCGCACCGGCACACTGGGCAGATTATTCGGTCATGTGGCAGAGCCATCGGTGCAGATGAACCGCCAAGACATGACGCGCCGCCTACTGAGCGAGGGTGATTTAGTGCATGTCACTAGTAAACGCGGCTCTATCATGCTCCCGGTGCAAGCCAGCGATGAAATTGGCTTGAGCCAAGCGTTTATTGCGATGCACTGGGGCAGCGATTATCTCAGTGGCCGCAGCAGCACAGGCGAGCGCTTGGCGGGTATCAACGCTATTACCACCAGCGCCTATTGCCCTGGCAGCAAACAGCCTGAACTCAAGCACGCAGCGGTCAAAATTTTGAAAGCCGAACTGCCTTGGACTTTACTGGCCATGGCCTGGTTGCCTGAGGCATCAGCCCACACCACGCGCGCCGCATTGCAAGCGCTGATGGCTAAGTTTGAATTTACCACGTGCGTGCCTTTTGGCCGTGAAGACGCAGGCAGCAGCGCTGCGGCGCAACGCGGCATATTGTTTCGTGCAGCCGCCGCTTACGCACCCGAGGACGACACACTCACTCAGATTGAGCACTTGCTTGGACTAGATACCCAAGACAGCCTGCGATACGAAGACAAAAGGCGAGGCCAACGCCGCACCGCACGTTTGGTGAAGGCGCATGATGGGAAAGCACAACTACAGGGCTTTGTGTTGGCAGGCGATACCAGCGCCCAGGCATGGATCAAAACTTTATTGCAAGACGAGCTAGACGCCAGCAGCTATGGCCGCCTATTGCTATCGCCCGGGGCCAAAGCCCCCATTGCAGTGCAAAGCCAGGGCGTGCAAGTGTGCGGCTGTTTTAACGTGGCGCAACCTGCCATTGAAGCCCAGCTGCTAGGCTGCCAGGGCAGTAACGAGGAACGCCTTGCGCAGTTACAAACTGCCCTGCACTGCGGTACCAACTGCGGCAGCTGCGTGCCGCAACTGAAAAAACTGGTGCGCAACTTACACAAAATTTAGGGTTTCTGCGCAGTACCAACTGGCGTGAAAGGGTAAGTTTTGGTAAGCTGTAGTGTTGCCATGTAAACCGCATGCCCCACTGAAAGCCACTATGACATTTCTATCTTTGGTCCGTTGTTTAGGCGGCGTTGCCGCAGGCTTGGCGCTTAGCTTAACGCAAGTGGCTACAGCGCAAACCGTGTCTAAAACTGCGCAACTAGAAAGCGCAGTGGTCAGAATTTTTAGCACTGCACGCCAGCCTGATTTATTCAGGCCGTGGAATAAAGCTGCGCCCACTGAGTCCACCGGCTCAGGCGTGATCATCGAAGGTAACCGCATTTTGACCAACGCCCACGTAGTTAACTACGCGAGCAAAGTAGAAGTCCGCGCTAAAGAAGGTGGTGATCGCATGGCTGCCAAAGTAGTGGCCATTGCACGCGGTATTGACCTGGCCGTGCTAGAACTTGAAGACCCTAGCTTTTTCGCCAGCCGCACAGCGCCTACACGCGCCAGCGTGCTACCCGAGGTAAAAGACGCCGTGCTGGCCTACGGCTACCCGCTGGGCGGCAACTCGCTGTCTATCACCAAAGGCATCGTCTCGCGCATTGAATATGTGCCGTATAACTTTCCCACCGCAGGCTTGCGCATTCAAATTGATGCAGCAATTAACCCTGGCAACAGCGGCGGCCCGGTGTATGCCAACGACAAAATGATTGGCTTGGCGTTTGCTGGCATTACCAGCGCGCAAAACATTGGCTACATCATTCCTAATGAAGAGGTGGAGCTATTTTTGAAAGACATCAGCGACGGCAAATACGACGGTAAGCCAGCGATGTTTGACGATTTGCAAAGTTTAGAAAACCCTGCACTGCGTAATTTTCTAAAGCTCGATAAATCTGTGCGCGGCATGGTGGTGCAGCGGCCCGCGTCTAAAGAAGCTGGCTATCCGCTCAAAGAGTGGGATGTCATCACCCGCATTGGCGACACCAACATTGACAACCAAGGCTTAGTGCGCCTGACCAATGACGTAAATGTGCAGTTTCAATACCATGTGCAAAAAGCAGCCAAGAACGGCAAAGTACCCTTAACTGTGGTGCGCGCGGGCAAGCCGCTAGATATTGAACTGCCTGTCTCGGCTAGCAGGCCGCGCTTGGTAGGTGCTTTAAACGGTAGCTACCCTTCTTATTTTGTCTATGGCCCTATGGTGTTCTCGCGCGCTACTTGGGAGTTTCGATCATTTTTTAACAACAATGCAGGCACGCTTAACAGCTATGCATTCAACGCCCACCCCCTTATCACCCGCGTGGCGGATGAGCCCGATGCGCAGCGAGAAGACTTGGTGGTGGTGAGTGCGCCATTTTTCCCGCACCGGTTAGTCTCGGGCTACGACAACCGCTTTGGCTCGGTGGTGTACTCTATTAACGACGTTCCTGTGCGCAGCCTGCGTCACATGGTGGAGGTGCTGCGCGACATGAAGCAAGATTTGGTGGTGATTAAATTTGACCAACGTTCTGGCGAATCCATTGTGCTGCCTCATAAACTGGTTCTCGAATCTACCGAAGGTATTTTGAGCGACAACGGTATTCGGTTTCAGGCCTCTAACGACTTGATGGATGTGTGGACTAACAAAGCCCCATAAGCATGCACTGTGCTGTAGGCGCATAAGCACATTACCCAAAGTCATGGCCCCTGCGCCACAATAGCGCCATGGGCATAGCCAAATACATCAAAGAAATCGGTCGCGGCAAAGACGGCGCAAGGGCGCTGACGCGTGAGCAAGCTGCTGACTTGATGGGCCAAGTGCTAGACGGCCAAGTCACTGACTTAGAAATTGGTGGGTTTTGCCTGGCCATGCGCATCAAAGGCGAAACACCGCTAGAGATGGCCGGGTTTTTAGACGCAGTGCATACGCGCTTACACAAAGTGCAAGCTGCTGGCCCCGTGGTGGTGATCCCCAGCTACAACGGCGCACGCCGCCTGCCCGTGCTAACGCCGCTGCTGGCCGCACTGCTAGCGCGCGAAGGTGCCCGTGAAGGTGTAGGCAAAGGCTTTAGCGTATTGGTGCACGGCTGCGCCACCGAGGACAGCCGCATTACCACCCAAAGTGTGCTGGAAAGCGCGTTTTACCTATCAAATATGCCAATAGTCCAAGTATTTACTGCTCAGTCAGCTATTAAATCTATAGCAAATGGGGTGCTGCACTTTGCGCCTACCACCACACTCAGCCCCGCACTGATGCGCCTCTTAGACGTGCGCCGCGCCGTGGGCCTGCGCAACAGCGCGCACAGCTTGGTCAAGCTAATGAACCCCACCACCAGCGCGCAGGCTTTGATCGTCACCAGCTACACCCACCCCGAATATTTGCACAGCATGACCGATACCTTGCAACTCACTGGCAGCCACGCCATGCTGCTGCGCGGCACCGAAGGCGAGGCCGTAGCCGATGCGCGCCGCGCACCGCAAATGGACGGCTTTGTCCACGGCGTGCACTGCAACTTGCACACACCACAGCCAGGCTCGATCACCACAGTACCCGACCTGCCCAAAGCCATTGATGCAGACACCACTGCGCAGTACATTCACGCAGTGTTACTGGGCACTAGGGCTGTTCCTGCACCCATTGCCCAACAGGTGGAACACATCTTGCGTCTATTGCAGCAGATCACTCAAACACAAAAGGCCCGAGATGACAAGCAGCACGCACAGTAACTTCAGCACGCAGCCAGGCAGCGTGACCTTGGTAGGCGCAGGCCCGGGTGACCCAGAGCTGCTGACGATCAAAGCGGTCAAAGCTATCGCAGCGGCCACAGTCATTTTGGTAGACGATTTGGTCAACACAGAAGTTTTGCAACACGCTAAGTCCAGCGCGCGCATAGTACACGTGGGCAAGCGCGGCGGCTGCAAATCTACACCCCAAGCGTTTATTGAAAAACTCATGGTCATGGCCGCCACTGAGGGCGAAACCGTAGTGCGCCTTAAAGGCGGCGACCCATTTATCTTTGGCCGTGGCGGCGAGGAAGTAGAGGCCCTACAAGCCGCAGGCGTGCGCGTGCACATCGTCAACGGCATCACCTCGGGCTTAGCAGCGCTGTCATCGCTGAACGTGCCGCTGACCCACCGCGACCACGCCCACGGCGTAGTGTTTGTCACCGGGCACGCCAAGCCCGGCGACGCAGGCACCGACTGGCCCCAGTTAGCCGCCACCGCCGCACAAGCCAAGCTGACGCTGGTGATCTACATGGGCATCACCGGGGCGCAGCACATTCAAGACGCGCTGCTACAAGGTCTGCCAGAGTCCACACCCGTAGCCATCATCCACAACGCCAGCCTGCCCACCCAGCGTCACGCTGTCACCACCCTAGGCAACATGCGCCAAACCATCTTGCGTGAGCAATTGCCTAGCCCGAGCGTGATTGTGGTGGGGCAGGTGTTGCAGGGTCTGGCGGCTTTGCAGGCGACTGATTTTAATTTTGGGCAGCTGCGGACAGCGTAGTAGGTCTATGGAGCATTAACAGCCACTTTTAGCGACGAAAAGTGCTGATAGTCCAAGTATTCATTACTCAGACAGCTATGAATTCAATAGTAACTTGATGCTCAATTAGCAGTCAAAGTTTAAAGATCGCACGCTATGCACTCAGCGTCTTCTATAATCTCAATTTCCACTGACCCAGAAGTAAGCACTCTGGGATACAGACATGACCAAATTCGTATTCGTCACTGGCGGTGTGGTGAGTTCCCTAGGCAAGGGAATAGCCTCCGCGTCTCTTGCCGCCATCTTAGAATCGCGCGGCCTAACTGTCACCCTCATCAAACTCGACCCCTACATCAACGTCGACCCCGGCACCATGTCGCCGCTGCAGCACGGCGAGGTGTTTGTCACCGACGACGGCGCTGAAACTGACCTGGACCTGGGCCACTACGAGCGGTTTATCGACACCCGCATGAAGAAGTCTAATAACTTCACCACCGGGCAAATTTACCAATCGGTACTCGACAAAGAACGCCGTGGCGATTATCTGGGCAAAACCGTGCAGGTCATTCCGCACATCACCAACGAGATTCAAGAATACGTCAAACGCGGCGCTGTCGGCGTGGACGTAGCGATTGTGGAGATTGGCGGCACCGTGGGCGACATTGAATCGCTGCCGTTTTTAGAAGCAGTGCGCCAAATGAGCCTGCGCGGCGGTGCGGGTAACACTGCGTTTGTGCACCTCACCTATGTGCCTTTCATTAAAGCTGCTGGCGAGCTGAAAACCAAGCCCACGCAGCACACCGTGCAAAAGCTGCGCGAGATTGGTATTCAACCCGACGCGCTGCTGTGCCGTGCTGACCGCGCTATCCCAGCCGACGAAGCCGAAAAAATTTCGCTGTTCACCAACGTGCAGCCTGAGGGCGTGATCAGCATGTGGGACGTAGACACCATCTACAAAGTGCCGCGCATGCTGCACGAGCAGGGCCTGGACGATTTGATCTGCGACAAGCTGCGCCTGACCACCAAGCCGGCCAATTTAAAGCGTTGGGACGATTTGGTGCACGCGGTAGAAAACCCGCAAACCGAAGTGTCCATTGCCATGGTGGGTAAATATGTCGACCTGTCCGACAGCTATAAGTCACTGAACGAAGCGCTGCGCCATGCGGGCCTGAAGAACCACGCCAAGGTCAATATTGAATATGTGGACAGCGAGACGATTGACAAAGCCAGCGTAGAGCAACTGGCCAAGTTTGATGCCATCCTGGTGCCCGGTGGCTTTGGCTCGCGCGGCGTAGAAGGCAAAATTACCACCGCTAAATTTGCGCGCGAAAACAAAGTGCCCTACTTGGGCATTTGCCTTGGCATGCAAGTGGCCACCATCGAATATGCGCGCAACATGGCGGGCCTGAAAGACGCCAACAGCACCGAGTTTGCGCCCTCCTGCCCGCAGCCAGTGATAGCGCTGATTACCGAGTGGAAAGATGCTGACGGCAGCATTAAAACGCGTGATGCTAAATCTAACCTGGGCGGCACCATGCGCCTGGGCGCACAAAGCTCTGACGTGGCCAAGGGCACGCTGGCCCACAGCATCTATGGCGATGTAGTGACAGAGCGCCACCGCCACCGCTACGAGGCCAACGTGAATTATCTGGACACGCTGCGAAAAGCCGGTTTGGTCATATCTGCCCTCACCCAACGTGAGCAATTGACCGAGATTGTCGAGCTGCCGCACAGCGTGCACCCTTGGTACGTTGGTGTGCAGTTTCACCCCGAATTTAAAAGCACGCCGTGGGACGGCCACCCGCTGTTTAACGCTTACGTCAAAGCAGCGCTGGACAACCAATCTGCTGGCAAACTACGCACTGCGGCTAGCGCAGCAAAGGTGGCGGCATGAAGCTGTGCAACTTTGATGTTGGCCTAGACAAGCGCTTTTTTCTGATTGCAGGAACCTGCTCTATTGAAGGGCTACAAATGTCTTTAGACGTAGCGGGGCAGTTAAAAGAAATTACTGCCAAGTTGGGCATCCCGCTGATCTACAAAGGCTCTTTTGACAAAGCCAACCGATCGTCTGGCAATACCAAGCGAGGTGTAGGCTTGCAAGAAGGCTTGAAAATTCTGAGCGAAGTGCGTAAGCAGCTGCAACTACCCATCCTCACCGATGTGCATGAGGTAGACCAGATTGCCGAAGTAGCCAGCGTGGTGGACGTATTGCAAACGCCAGCCTTTTTGTGCCGCCAAACTGACTTTATCCGCGCTGTGGCGCAAAGCGGCAAGCCGGTCAACATCAAAAAAGGCCAGTTCTTAGCGCCGTGGGACATGAAAAACGTGATCGACAAGGCACGCGCTGCTGCTGCAGAAAAAGGTTTGAACCAGGACAACTTTTTAGCCTGCGAGCGCGGCGTAAGCTTTGGCTATAACAACCTGGTGGCTGATATGACATCGCTAGCTGAAATGCGCAAGAGCGGCGCGCCTGTGGTGTTTGACGTAACGCACTCAGTACAAAAACCCGGTGGTCAAGGCACCAGCAGTGGCGGCGCACGTGAGATGGTACCCGTGCTGGCCCGCGCAGGCGTAGCCGCTGGCGTGGCTGGCCTGTTTATGGAAACCCACCCCAACCCCGCAGAGGCCTGGTCAGACGGCCCGAATGCAGTACCGTTGCGCCACATGAAAGCGTTGCTGGAAACGCTAGTCGAGCTAGATTACGTAACCAAAAAGAACCCCCTGCTAGAAGCAGATTTCAACTGAAAGTCATCACAATGCCAGCTGGATACATCATCGCTAACGTCAACGTCACCAACCCCGAGCAATACGAGGCCTACCGCAAGCTCAGCACCGAGGCCGCTGTGGCCCACGGTGCAGAGTTTGTGGTGCGCGGCGGGCAGCAAAAAGTGCTGGAAGGCAATTTGCACAGCCGTACCGTGGTGCTGAAGTTCCCGACGTACGCAGCCGCAGTAGCCTATTACGAATCGATGGAATACAGCAAAGCCCGTGATGCACGCGATGGCGCAGCGCTGATGAACATGATTGCGGTGGAAGGCGCGTAAAGCGCTGACTGTACTAATTTTTAAAACTAAGAGGGATTTACATAATGAGCGCTATTGTTGATATCGTAGGTCGTGAAATTTTGGACAGCCGTGGCAACCCCACGGTGGAATGTGATGTGTTACTAGAGTCTGGCGTGATGGGCCGCGCCGCCGTGCCCTCGGGCGCGTCCACTGGCTCGCGCGAGGCGATTGAGCTGCGTGATGGAGACAAGAGTCGTTATTTGGGTAAGGGCGTGCTCAAGGCTGTGGGGCATATCAACACTGAAATCGCAGAGGCCGTATTGGGCTTAGATGCGTCTGAGCAAGCCTTCTTAGACAAAACTTTGATAGACCTGGACGGCACCGAAAACAAATCACGCCTTGGCGCTAACGCGATGCTGGCCGTGTCCATGGCTGTGGCCAAAGCCGCCGCCGAAGAAGCGGGCCTGCCGCTGTACCGCTACTTTGGCGGCATGGGCGGCATGCAGATGCCGGTGCCGATGATGAATGTCATTAACGGTGGCGCGCACGCTAATAACAACCTTGATTTGCAAGAGCTGATGATCATCCCCGTGGGCGCACCATCGTTTCGCGAAGCCGTGCGCTGGGGTGCAGAAGTGTTCCACGCTTTGAAGAAAATCATCCACGACAAAGGCATGAGCATTGCAGTGGGTGACGAAGGTGGTTTTGCCCCTACGGTACAAAACCATGAAGCGGCGATTCAAATGATTTTGGAAGCTATTTCCGCCGCTGGCTACACCGCTGGCACGCAGATCGCTTTGGGCCTGGACTGCGCGGCGTCTGAGTTTTACAAAGACGGCAAATACCACTTGGAAGCCGAAGACATGCAGCTGACCAGCACCGAGTGGACTGACATGCTGGCGGCCTGGGTAGATAAATATCCCATCATCAGCATTGAAGACGGCATGCACGAAGGCGACTGGGACGGCTGGAAAATTTTGACCGACCGCTTGAGCCATAAAGTGCAGTTGGTAGGCGACGACTTGTTTGTGACTAACACCAAAATTCTAAAAGAAGGCATTGACAAGAAAATTGCCAATTCCATCTTGATAAAAATCAACCAAATCGGCACTTTGACCGAAACGTTTGCCGCCATTGAGATGGCCAAGCGCGCAGGCTACACCGCCGTCATCAGCCACCGCAGTGGCGAGACTGAAGACAGCACCATCGCAGATATCGCCGTGGGCACCAACGCAGGCCAGATTAAAACTGGCTCGATGAGCAGATCCGACCGCATGGCCAAATACAACCAATTGCTGCGCATTGAAGAAGACTTGGGCGAAGTAGCCAGCTACCCAGGCCGCGCAGCGTTTTACAACCTGCGCTGAACTGCCCGCTAGCGCCCATTGTAAAAAAACTAGCCCGTCTGTGACCTACAGCACGGGCTAGTTTGTTTGCGCAATCTGATAATTATGAATATTAGTTACAATGCTGCAAAATTAGTAGCACTCTTAAACTCTATCTTCTGCATCACCCCGTGTCGTCCCGCCTAATTCCTGCCATATTGATAACCTTGCTGGTCATCCTGCACGCGCAGCTATGGTTTGGTCGCGGCAGCCTAAGCCATGTGGGCACCATGCAGGCGCAGCTTAATGCCCTGAAAACCAAAAATACCCAGGCGCAGCTGAGTAATGACCAACTGGCTGCTGAAGTGCGTGACCTCAAAGAAGGCCTAGAAATGGTCGAAGAAAAAGCCCGCTTCGAGCTGGGCATGGTCAAGCCGAACGAGATTTTTGTGCAATTCACCAAGTAGCCTGCGGGTTTACTTAGATGGCCTGCTTGCCCTGCATATTTCATCTGCATGATATATCTACTCAATAGCCCCGCCTTTACGCTGTTTGGCAGCCCTGCTAGCTGGGCTGAGCTGGTAGGTGCTGTGCTGGGCCTGGCCATGGTGGTGTGCAACATAAAGCAAATTCACTGGGGCTGGCCGTTGGCTTTTGCCAGCTCGCTGCTGTACTGCTTAGTGTTCTGGGGCAGCCAGTTGTATGGTGATGCAGCGCTGCAAGTGTTTTTTGCCGTGATGGCCGTATGGGGCTGGGGGCAGTGGCTGCGGGGCACACTGCCTAATGGCCAAGTGCTGGCAGTGCAAACCATGCAATCGCCGCAACTGCTCAAGCTAGTGGCAGTTTGCCTATTCTTGTGGGGCGCTACGGGATTATTTCTTGCCAAATTTACTTCTACAGATGTGCCTTGGTGGGACGCATTTCCAACGGCGCTTAGCGTAGTAGCAACACTGCTGCTGGGCCGTAAATATATTGAAAACTGGCCGATGTGGATAGTGGTTAACGCAGTCAGCATCGCATTGTTTGCTTATAAAGGCTTGTGGCTGACGGTGGGTTTGTACAGCGTGTTTTTGGTGATGGCCGCTGTAGGCTGGCAGGCGTGGCGCACGGCACTGCGCCAAACTGACGCATTGGGCAGTGCAGACAGCGTACTCAACACGGTCAGCACACCATGATCGTTGCGCTGCTGGGTGCTGAGAGCACTGGTAAAACTGCGCTAGCCCACGCGCTGGCTCAGCAATTGCAACAGCAAGGCAAAGACGCTGTGGCAGTGGACGAGTATTTGCGCGAGTGGTGTGCGGTGCACGGCCGCACACCGCAGCAGCATGAGCAAGCGGGCATAGCCGCTGAGCAGCAAAAGCGCATTGCTGCCGCTGCAGCGCAGCACAGCGTGGTGGTGGCAGACACCACTGCGCTGATGACCGCTGTGTACAGCGACTATGTATTTTCTGACCGCAGCCTGTACGCGCAGGCCGCAGCGCAACACGCCATATGCGACATCACTTTAGTCGCCGGGCTAGATGTGCCGTGGCAGCCCGACGGCATTCAACGCGATGGCGAACATGCACGCGCGCCAGTGGACGCACTGCTGCGCAACGCGCTAAACCAGGCACAGATTACCTACAGCACCGTGTATGGGCTAGGACAGCAACGATTAGAAAATGCTATGAATAGCATAGCTACCCGAGCAATAAATACTTGGACTACAAGCCAAAATAGCACTAAAAAGTGGGTTTGGGTATGCGATAAATGCTCTGATGCAGACTGCGAGCACCAGCTGTTCACGCAGCTAGACAAAGCTAGTGCAGGACAAACCATAGTAGTGCTTACTGCACCGTTCTAGGTCCGGGCGGTTGCGCGGCGGCTTGGGTAAAAATGCCAGCAGCATCTACCGCATCAAACCGGTATTGCACACCGCAAAAATCGCAGCCCACCTCAACTTGATTTTGCTCGGCCAAAATCGACTCCACCTCAGCCACGCCTAGGCTGTGCAACATGCTAGCTACACGTTCGCGAGAGCAGGTGCAGGCAAAGCGGGGGTGGGCAGGCTCAAAGCGCAGTACTTTTTCTTCCCAAAACAGTCGGTGCAAAATGGTGTCTACATCCAGGTTTAGTAGCTCGTCGCGTTTTAAACTGGCTGCAAATAATGCAATGCGGTTGAAGGCCTCGTTAATGCCAATCTCGTCTTCACGCGATTTCTCGCCCAGGTTTTTATCGCCTTGCACTGGCAAACGTTGAATCAATAAACCCGCGGCCACTGTATCGTTAGCTGCCAATACCAGCTTAGTATCTAGCTGCTCAGACTGCAGCATGTAGTGCTCTAGCACGAGCGCCAGATTCTCTAGCTTTTCGTTTTGGTCGCCATGCAGCGGCACTACGCCTTGGTAGGGCTGCTGGCCGGGGAACCTGTCTTGTGGGTCTAGCGTGATAGCGCAGCGGCCTTTGTTAAGCACGTTCACCATGTCACTCAGTTTGCTGTCAATGGCCACTTCGCCCAACACAGTGGCAGTGGCACGCAGTGACAAATCAGCCTGCACCTCCGCCACGGCCACTTTAACGGGGCCGTCACCCATGATCTGCAGCACCAGCGCACCATTGAACTTGATATTGCTTTGCATTAGCGCGCCAGCGGCTAGCATTTCGCCCAGCATCTCGCTGACGCGCGGTGGGTAGGCCCCAGTGGCGGTGTTAGCGGCGCGGCGCGCTAGCACCTCTTGCCAGCTGTCGGTTAGGCGCACGATCATGCCGCGTACGGGCAAGCCGTCAAAAAGAAATTTATGCAGTTCAGACATGGAGAGTAGTTAACAGGTAGATCATCAAAATCAATCGAAACTTCAGGCAATACGCTTTAAGCCTTTGGCAAAACGCTGCGCATTACCCACGTACATTTTGGCGCTCATTTGTAGCTTTTGCACTGTCGCGTCGTCTAAGGTGCGCACCACCCTGGCGGGTGAGCCAATGATGAGCGAGTTATCAGGAAACTCTTTACCCTCAGTGACCACACTGCCTGCGCCTACGATGCAGTTGCGGCCAATGACTGCTTTATTCAAGATGACCGATTGAATGCCGATTAACGAGCCATCGCCAATGGTGCAGCCGTGCAGTTGCACTTGGTGGCCAATAGTTACGTTGTCACCCACAGTCAACGGGCAGCCTAGGTCAGAGTGCAAAACACTCAGGTCTTGCACGTTAGAATTCATGCCAATTTTGATAGGCTCGTTATCACCGCGCAGCACCGCACCAAACCACACACTGGCGTTATCCGCCAATGTCACATTACCCATCACATCGGCGCTGTCGGCTACCCAAGTGTTAGCGCCCAGGGTGGGCTGCACGCCGTCGAGTTCATAAATTGCCATGGTGATTTTTCAGGTTAAATGCGTTCAACCGCTTGGCGGATTTTTTCAATATCCACTTTATTAATATAGGTGGGTATGTTTTTCCACATCGAGTGGTAGCCGTACCCGCCTTGGGTTAGCTCTTGCAGCGCATCGTCTTTGCTCCAGCCTTGGTAGAGCATGCGGTACATGGCCGACACCAGGCCCGTGCGGTCAGCGCCGTGCAGGCAGTGCAGTAGCACAGGGCCGTCTTTTTCAGCCTCTTTGATGGCCTTTAGCGCTGCAACCACTTGCTTATCGCCCACTGACCAAGTGTTGATACCGATGCGTTTAATTTTGACCCCCGAGCCGCGCAGCAAGGCTTGGTCATCATGGAAATTGCGCAGGCTCACTACGGTTTGAATACCCAATGATTTAACCAGTGCTACATCTTTAGGCGCTAGCTGCGCGCTGCGGTACAAGCTAGAAGTGATGCTAAATAAATTGGCCGAGGCCTGGACGGGTGCCGCCCATTCAGGCTTGCGCGCTGCAGTGCCTGCGACTTGTGCATGCAAGGAAGGCGCAAATACCATCAAACCAGCTAGCAACAGCTGGGAAATAGAAAGGCGGTTAGGTAAAAACATAGCTATTTTCAAGTCTTTGAATGGTCAGGATAACACTATCTTTAGTACTTGCTGGGCGGCATTGCTACGCCCTAGAGCACGCGCTTTATCGCGCATATCAGCTAGCTTGGCAGGGTTTTGCAGTAGGTACTGCACGCGGTATTGCAGCGTGACATCGTCCATGGCTTTAAGGGCCACGCCCTGCTCTAGTAAAAAGTCAGCATTGCGCTCTTCTTGGCCGGGTATGGGTGCATTCACGATCATCGGCAGACCCATGGCCAAGCATTCCGATGATGTTAGACCGCCGGGTTTGGTAATCACCACATCGGCGCAAGCCATCAGGCGTTCGACTTGGTGAGTAAAGCCCTGCGCCACCAGGCGGCCGGGGTAGCGTTGCGCCAATATATGCAGTGCGGCCAAAGCCTGCGCGTTTTTGCCCGCCATGGCTATTAATTGAAAATCACTGTCTAAAGCCAGTAAGCCCTGCGCTACTGCATCTAAGCTGCCCAAGCCTGCGCCACCACCCATTAGTAGCAGCGCAGTGCGCTGCGCGTTGAGGCCAATTTCTTTAGCGCACTGCTCACGGCTTAATGCATGGCCAAACGCAGGCATGATGGGAATGCCCGTAACATGGATATGACTGTCTTGGATACCCTGCGCACGCATACGAAAAGCCACTTCGTCATTAGCCGCAAAATAGCCCGCCATGCCGTCTTGCACCCACAGGCGGTGCAAATCAAAATCTGTCACCTGCACCCACACAGGGCAGTGCACCTCGCCTTTGCGGATCAGGCGCGAGAGCATTTCTGCAGGTAAAAAATGTGTGCACACAATCGCATCAGGCTGAAAATCTTTAATCGCTTGGCGCAGTGCACGTGCGTTCATGCGCTCTAGCTTGCGGCGCAGTTGCTCCATCAGGCTGTCGGGCTGTGCGTCGTTGGTGTGGTTATATAAATAGCCCCACAAGGTGGGCGCTTTGTTCACCAGTTTGATATAAAAATCGGTGTAGAGTTTTTTAAACGCAGCGGTGACATAGTCCATCGCGTCCAGGTGCGTTACTTGCACATCAGGGTGACTTTGCAGCGCAGCAGCGCGAATAGCCTCAGCCGCACGCATATGGCCTGCGCCTGCAGAGACGCTGAGGAGGAGGATTTTTTTAGCTGACGATTGCATATCAATGCGCTTGGTCTATTGGCATTGCATGCTTGCCAATCCACTGCGCAAACTCTGCCTCTGTGACGTTACCAGCAGCCACCTCTAACATCATCACAACGCAATCCACATCGCTGGCGGTAAGGCGCCAGCCATTGAGCATTAAAAATAATTCAACAGCCACGAAAGCAGTTCGCTTGTTGCCATCTAAAAACGGATGATTGCGCGAAATGCCGTAGCCATAGGCTGCTGCCAGCGTTGGTGCATCAGGGCTGCCGTACGCGGCCACTTGTTGTGCACGTGCCAGTGCTGATTCAAACAGCGCCATATCACGCACACCAGCCTGTCCACCATGCTCAGCCAATTGCTCGTCATGCACAGCCAACAATACATCTGTGTCCAACCAAATCCATTCAGTCATAATTTGGCTCTCTTACTTTGCCAGCTCGCGCAACACGTGGCGGCGGCTTTTCATAACCTCACGAGCGGCTTTCATTTGCAACTCAAAAGCGGGGTCGCTGTGGCTCACCCGCAGCCCATCCGGCGCATCCGTCATAAAAATCTGGTCGCCCTTGGTCACTTTTAAGCGCGCCAAGACTTCTTTGGGCAAAATAACGCCTAGCGAATTGCCGATTTGGGTAATTTTGAGAGCATGCATGACTAACCCCTTAAGTTATAACTTTAATTATAACAATTCTCCCTCTGGCGCGCCACAGCCAGTCCCCGCACCTGCTTTGGCGGTTGAGCTGCGCGACGCCGCCCTGCAGGCCCTGTGCTGCACCAATCCAGAGCAAAAAGTGGCTGTAGTCCAAGATTTAAGTGCTCAGGCAGCTACGCTTTTAATAGCGGATGGTAATATGGAGGCAACACATATAGTGCCGGGTCGCCCCCAGCGCCCGATGTTGATGGGCCAGCTGAACATCCCTAAGCGGTCACCCTACACACCCGACGGCTTGGCCGCGCTGGTGCACGCGGTGTGCCATATCGAGTTCAACGCGATCAACCTGGCACTGGACGCGGTATGGCGTTTTGCTGGCATGCCGCGCGAATACTATGTGGACTGGGCACGCGTAGCCGCCGAGGAGGCTTACCATTTCTCGCTGCTGTCCGCACATTTGCAAAGCATGGGTTTCCAGTATGGCGACTACCCTGCCCACAACGGGCTGTGGGAGATGACCGAGAAAACCGCAGGCAACATCACCGCCCGCATGGCGCTGGTGCCGCGCACGCTAGAGGCGCGCGGCCTAGATGCCACGCCGCTGATGCAGGCCAAGCTGCGCAAAGTGGGTAGCCCTGACGCGATGAAAACCGTGGAGATTTTGGACATCATTTTGCGCGACGAAGTAGGCCACGTGGCCATTGGCAACCACTGGTACCGCTGGCTGTGCATGCGTGATGGCCTGGAGCCTGTGGCACACTTTAAGCAGCTGATAAAGCAATACGAAGCACCGCGCATGAAGCCGCCTTTTAATGAAGCAGCGCGGCGCAAAGCGGGGTTTACGGATGCTGAGATGCAGGCTTTGCTTGAAATTTAGAGCTATAAATTTTGTAGCTATATAGTTAATGAATACTTGGACTACAGCCTTAAAAGGCAAATAAACAACCTTTCTAGCCCCGAGGATGATGCTGCGCATGCAACTGCTTTAATCGTTCCCGCGCCACATGCGTGTAGATAGTCGTAGTAGAAATGTCAGCATGCCCGAGCAGCATTTGCACAGCGCGCAGATCTGCACCGTGGTTGATCAAATGCGTGGCAAAAGCATGGCGCAACGTATGGGGCGACAAGGTCGATAGCGGTATGCCCGCTGCCAAAGCGTGCTTCTTCACAATCAACCAAAACGACATGCGCGTCATGCCGCTACCGGCTTTGGCACCGCGTGCCGTCACAAACAAGTCATCGGTTTGATGGCCTTTTAGCAACTCAGGGCGTGCCTCTGAAAGATAGCGTTTTAGCCAATCGCTGGCATGTTCACCAAAGGGCACGATACGCTCTTTGCTGCCTTTGCCAAAGGTGCGCAGCACATGTTCGGTCATGCTGATGTTCAGGGTTTTCAGGCCCACCAGCTCGCTCACACGCAGGCCGCTGGCATAGATCAGCTCTAGCATGGCGCGGTCGCGCAGGCCTAAGGGGGTAGTGATGTCGGGCGCAGCCAGCAGGTTTTCTACCTGCGCTTCAGTCAGTGTTTTTACGCTGCGGGGCACTGACTTGGCCGTTAATAGTTTCAGCGTAGGGTCAGCAGCGATGATGCGCTCGCGCAGTGCCCACCTGAAGTAGCGCTTTAGCACCGTCAGGCGGCGGTTGGACGAGCTGGCCTTGCCTGCGTCTTTTTTTCCTTGCGCAGCCACTACACCAACCGCAGGTACAGTTCGCACCATGCGCGCTGCAAAATAGGCGTTAATGTCTTGCTCGGTGGTGGTGTCTAGCGCGCGGCCATCCTGCTGCACCAGCCATTGGCTGTACAGCGTGAGGTCGCGCCGGTAAGCCTCTAGCGTATTTTTGGCCAGGCCCTGTTCGAGCCATAGCGCGTCAATGAAGGCGTCTATGCTCAATCGAGTTTGAGGTTTTGCTGGGCCACTACTTTTTTGTACACAGCCAGCTCTTCGGCCATTTGCTGAGCAAACTGCTCTGGGCTGTTGGCGATGATGAACGAGCCGGTGTCTTCAATGCGCTTTTTCACGGCCGGGTCTTCTAGCGCTTTGCGTACTGCCGCGTTGACCTTGTCAATCACTTCTTTCGGTAGGCCTTTAGGGCCATAGATGCCGTAGTAGGCCATGCGATTGACGGGCTCTAGGCCTAGCTCTTTGAAAGTGGGCACATTGGGCATAGCGGCAAGGCGCTGGGGTGCAGCCACCACGATGGGAACAAGGCGGTTGTCTTTGATAAACGGCAATGCTGAGGGCACGTTGTCAAAAATCATCGGCACTTGACCTGCCACGGTGTCGTTGAGCGCGGGGCCCGCACCACGGTAGGGGATGTGTGTGACAAAAGTACCAGAGAGGTTTTTGTACAGCTCCATTTGCAGGTGGCCAATGCCGCCCGTACCCGAAGATGAGTAGGAGTATTTGCCGGGTGATTTCTTCACTTCAGCCACAAAGGCCTTGTAGTCTTTGGCTGGAAAGCTGGGGTGCACTGCAATCACGTTGGGCGTAGCGGCAATGTTGATGATGGGCGAAAAATCAGTCGCCGCGTTGTACGGAATTTTAGAGTTGATAGCCGGGTTGGCTGCCGTGGTGGACACTGTGGCCATTGCTAGGTTGTAGCCATCGGGATTAGCTTTAGCGGTTTCGTTAGCACCCACCACACCGCCGCCGCCGGCTTTGTTGACCACCACCACTTGCTGGCCCAACGCCTTAGACAAAGGCTCGGCAATCACGCGGGCGATGATGTCGGTGGTGCCGCCGGGTGCAAACGGCACTTGCAGCTGAATCGGCTTGTTAGGATAACCTTGGGCTAGGGCACTGCTGCTGGCGCACACCAGTGCAGCGCTAGTAGCCAAGGTTTTTAAAGTCAATCGCTTAGAAATTTGCATTTTTAATCTCCACTAAGTTTATTTCAACCAAGATATTAGCCGCAATGCAGCAAAATACGACTGTGGCTAACCCATAGGCACAAACCCGTACAGTTTTAGCCTCTTTCGCGCCACTCTACTTACGTATGTATTACGCACAGCTTCTGCTCCCCGATTTCATGCTGATTGTTTGCGGCTATTTGATTTGCCGCTTCACACAACTTAACCGCACAGTGTGGGAGCAGGTTGACAGCTTGGTGTTTTATTTTTTGTTTCCCGTTCTGCTGTTTCACTCTATTGTGCGTTCGCCGCTAGATTTGGGCGCTGCCTCGGGCATGATTGGCGCGGCTTTGTGTATGGTGGCGATCAACATTGCTTTGACTTACACCATTGCGTATTGGCGAGGGGTGCAACGCGCAGACTTTGCCAGTACTGCGCAAATCGCCTTCAGATTTAACTCCTTCATCGCGCTAGCCTTAGCAGACCGTTTGGCAGGCCGCGAGGGTTTGCTACTTATAGCGGTGATCATTGGCGTGTGCGTACCGCTGTGCAATATCGGCGCGATTTGGCCCATGGCGCAAGATTCTGGCAAAGGCTTTTTAAAGGCCTTGGTACGCAACCCGTTGGTGATAGGTACGGCCAGCGGCTTGCTGGCCAATGTATTGGGTTTTAGCTTTCCGGCATGGGCCGAACCCACCGTCACACGCATTGGCCAGGCCTCGCTGGCGCTGGGCCTGATGGCGGCTGGTGCCGGAATGCAGCTGTCCAAAATGTTTGACACCACCAGTCAACGCATTGTGGGGCCCGCTGTGCTAACGCTGCGCCATTTGGTGATGCCACTGCTCGCTTGGGCCATGATTAAGTTGTTTGGTTTGGGCGAAACGCAGGCCACCATACTGCTGGTGTTTAGCGCTTTGCCCACAGCATCGAGTTGCTATGTTTTGGCCGCGCGCATGGGCTATAACGCGAGCTTCGTGGCCGTTTTGGTCACGCTGTCTACCGCATTGGGGGCACTGAGTTTGCCATTTGCGTTGCAATTTTTACGTTAATTTAAATCACACCATGGCTTGGCATGCACAACTAAACCTGCACTACCGCAGCGCCCCACTGGCAGACGGTGCGCCGCGCACCACAGCGCAGTTTAGCCACAGCGGCCCGCTGCGCGTGCTGCAAAGCCTGTACCCCGAAGGCCCCGCTGTGTGCCACAACGTGCTAGTGCACCCGCCCGGCGGCATAGTGGGTGGCGACACGCTAAACATTGACGTGCAGGTAGACGCTAACGCCCATGCGCTAATCACCACACCCGGTGCTACACGGTTTTACAAAAGCTTAGGCGAGCCAGGTACCCAGCAGGCAAGCGTACAACTGCACAGCGGCGCACGCCTGGAGTGGTTGCCGCTAGAGACACTGTGCTACAACGGTTGCAATGCGTTAAACAGTGCCGTGTTTGACGTGGCACCAGGCGCAGAAATGATCGGCTGGGACATCACTGCCCTAGGCTTGCCAGATGCAGGCTTGCCATTTGAAGTTGGCAGTTTGCAACAACACATTGAGGTGAAAGGCGCTTGGCTAGAACGCGCCTTGATCGATGCTGCGGACACACGGCTGCTGCACAGCCCGCTGGGCTTGGCTGGCCATCTGTGCATGGGTACTTTGTTTTTTGCCACAGGCCAGCCCATAGACCGCCAGCGGCGTGATAAGTTAATCGAAGTATTGCACCAAGCTTTACTGGGTGATGCTTTAGCGGTCACAACGGGCATCACATCGCCTAACCCGCAAGTGATTGCAGTGCGAACCTTAGCGCACAGAACCGAACCTGCTGTGCACACCCTGCGCACGGCTTGGCTAGCACTACGCAAAGCGGCTTGGCAGATGGGTAACACAGCGCCGCGCATTTGGGCTATGTAGTGTCGTCTTCTTGGTGTTTGGCTCGGTTTTGCTGTTCGTCTTGTACGGGATCAGGCCGACGGTGTACTCAGCTACGCGGCTGTCCCCCATGGCGGCTTATGGCCGCCTATTCCTCCTTGATGCCGCTACGCTGAGTACACCATCGACCTGTTCTAGTGACCCAGTTGGCGATCCAGCGTGTGCGCCGCACAGCTCAAGCAGCTACTATCTATATAGCAACCAGCTGTCTTACGCCCTGCGTCTTCATGTATTTACCCAAGCCGCGCGCTATCACTTCACCGCGCTCCATCACCACATAGTCGTCGGCTAGCTCTTCAGCAAAGTCGTAGTACTGCTCTACCAGCACAATGGCCATATCACCACGGTCGGCCAGCATACGGATGACACGGCCTATGTCTTTGATGATGCTGGGCTGGATGCCTTCGGTGGGTTCGTCTAGGATGAGTAGTTTGGGCTTAGCTGCCAGTGCGCGGGCGATGGCGAGCTGCTGCTGCTGACCGCCGGACAGGTCGCCGCCTCGGCGCTTGAGCATTTGCTTGAGCACGGGGAACAGCTCGTACAACTCGGGTGGCACGGGGGTGCTGCTGCTCTTGTAGGCCAGGCCCATGGCCAGGTTTTCTTCTACCGTCAGGCGGGCGAATATCTCGCGGCCTTGGGGCACAAAGCCTATGCCTGCGCGGGCGCGGTTGTAGGGCGCAGCATCTTGAATGGCTTTGCCATCGAACTCGATGCTGCCGTTTTTAATCGGTACTAAGCCCATCAGCGATTTGAGCAAGGTGGTTTTGCCTACGCCGTTGCGGCCTAGTACTACTGTGACTTTGCCTAAGTTGGCTTCCATGCTGACATCGCGCAGGATGTGCGAGCCGCCGTAGTATTGGTTGATGTTTTTGACTTTCAGCATGGTTTGGTCAGTTTCCAAAAGTCCAAAGAGGTGATTTTTTGAACGCAGAGGGCGCGAAGGTTGCGCGAAGGGCGCAAAAGGAATACCAAAAAAACTCAAAGGTAATTTGGGCTGCTCTTTCGCGTTCTTCGCGTAATTTTCGCGCCCTTCGCGGCCGGAAGTCCGAGTTTTGACTTTGGCTCACGTTTTGATTAACGACCAAGGTACACCTCGATCACTTTTTCGTTTTGCTGCACTTGGTCTAGCGTGCCTTGCGCCAGCACCGCGCCATCGCACAGCACAGTGACTATTTCGGAGATGGTTTTAATGAAACTCATGTCGTGCTCCACCACCATCAGGCTGTGTTTGCCTTTGAGGGTTAAAAACAGCTCTGCGGTGCGGGCAGTTTCTTCATCGGTCATGCCTGCTACGGGTTCGTCTAGCAGCAAAAGCTTGGGGTCTTGCATCAGTAGCATGCCGATTTCTAGCCATTGCTTTTGGCCGTGGCTGAGGTTGCCTGCCATGCGGTTGACGCTATCGGCCAAATGAATGGTGTGCAAGATGTAGGCTAAGCGGTCACTTTGCTGGGAGTCGAGTTTGAAGAACATGGAGGGCTTGACGTTCTTGTCGGTCTTCAATGCCAGCTCCAAGTTTTCAAACACCGTGAGCTGCTCAAACACGGTGGGTTTTTGAAACTTGCGGCCAATGCCCATTTGGGCGATTTGCGATTCGTTGTAGCGCAGCAAGTCAATGGTGGAGCCAAAGAACACCGTGCCGCTTTGGGGGCGGGTTTTGCCGGTGATGATGTCCATCATCGTCGTCTTGCCTGCGCCGTTGGGGCCAATGATGCAGCGCAGCTCGCCGGGGGCAATATCC
>JAYTPK010000219.1:0-2114 GCA_043747295.1 Polaromonas sp.
TCGTCCTCGCGCACCAGCGGCGGCAGGCCGCTGATGATTTGCAAATCTTGCGTCGCCCGGATATTGGTTTGTCCGGTACCAAACAATCCGGTACCTACATCGGCCACGGCCACAATTTTAAAAGTGGTGATAGCATCGTTCAGCGGTACGTTCACCACGGCTTGGCCGTTGGCATCTAGCTGCACGCGTGGGTTCCACAACAGCAGCGTGTCCAGCAGCTCACGCGTGGCACCGCGGCCACCACCGCCACCTGCGGGCACGGCCTTGCGGCCATAGTGTCTGCGGCCAATAATTTCCATTTGCGCGGTCGATGTTTCTACACCCCAGCTGCGCCGCTGCAGCATAGCGTCTAGCAGGTTCCAGCTGCTGTTGGGCATCAGCTCCAGCAGGGCTTGGTCTACTGCTGCTAGCGCCACTTCGGCGTTGGCAGCGGGTTTGCCATCGGGCAGCTTGGCGGTGATGGTGACGGTGGCGGTGCTGCGCACGGCGTACGATTCTTTGTTAGCGGTAACTATGATGTCCAGCTGATGCGCTTTGGTGCCCACGCGCAGCTCGGCTGCGCCTAGGCGGAAAGCGGGTTTGCTCAAATCTACCAGCGCAGTGGGCGCAGTGTATTCGCGGCCCTCGTACCAAAATGCGGTCCACCATTCACGCGGTGCTTTGTAGCCCCAGGTAAACAGGCTGTACCACGGCACCTCGCGCAGCCGCCCGCGCAGCACCAGTGCGGACACATACACGTTGGGTGCCCAGCCTTCGGCAATTTTGACGTTGATGGTGGGGTCTTGCCCGTTAAGCTGCACGATTTGCGTTTCGATAATGCCTTCGCGTTCAATGCTTACCAACGCAGTGGCAAACCGGAAAGGCATACGCACTTGTAGTTTGGCGGTCTCGCCGGGCGCGTAAGATTTTTTCTCGGGCAGCAGGTCGATGCGGTCATGGTCTTCGCCGCCAAACCACAGCTCGCCTTGCTTGGTGACCCACACGCTGCTGGCGGCTTGCGCGGTGTTGCCATCTTTGTCTTTGGCCACCACGGTCAGCTCTACTTCACCAGCTTCACCCAGCTTGGTCTCGCACAGCAGCAGGCCACGGCTGTCGCTGGTGCCACTGCACACTTTGCCAAGGTCTTTGGTCTCAGTTTTATTGTCGTAGCTGTAGAAACCGCCCACCATGCGCTTGCGGCTGGTGGTGGTAATACGCGCTACGGCGTTGACTTCAATGCTCACGCCAGCTTGTGCCTTGCCTGCCAGGTCTAGCGACAAGGCCTGGAACTTGATTTTCTGGCTGGCAGACACCCAACCTTCGGTGCGAATACCGGCTACCACTGCAGCAGGCCACAGCGTGTGAGTGCTGCGGATGGTTTGCACTTCGCCATTGGGGTCTGAGTAGGTGGCCTCCAGCAATAGTTCGCGCGGTTGTTTGGCCGCGGGGATGCTGTCTACAGTGACTTTGCCTGCACCAGTTTTATCCAGCGTGACGGCCAGCTTGTCGGCCACTACACGGCTGTCACCACGCGAAGCGGGTTCTTCATCTTCGGCTGATGTGGCTTTTGCGGTGTCATCAGTGCGTTTGCGTGGGGGCTGAAAGCTGTATTCTTCAAAGTCAGGGTAGCTTAAATTTTTGCTGCGTACCAGGGCCGACACACGTACCGGCAGGTTGCTGGCCGGGCCGCCCGAGACATAGTTGATTTGCACAGCCGTGGGAACGGCGCTAGTTTTAACCAGCGGCTTTTTGTCAACTGGCAATACACTGCCTTCCAGCACAGGCAGCCGAAATTCTTCTACCCGAAACTTGCCTGTCGTCAGCCTGCCATCGTACGATTCGTCATCGTCAGAAGAATTTTTGTTGGATGTTTTTTTATCACTGGGTCCGTAGTCCAACTGCACGGTATATTCGCCCAGTTTGGCTGCAGGCGGTACGGCAAATGTGCTTTCTGCGCTGTAACCACCGCTGGCGGTTTTACGCCAGGCAAGCGCTTGTTTAAATTGCTGGCCACTACCGATGTGGGTGACGATCAGGGTCTGTGGGCCCGCTGTGGGCTGGCTGAAACCTTTTAAGCTCTGGTCACGCAGCAGGTGCTTCATCGACACGGTTTCGCCCGCGCGCAGCAGCATGCG
>JAYTPK010000220.1:0-25138 GCA_043747295.1 Polaromonas sp.
AGACCATTCTATCTAATGACTATGAGCGGTGAAATACGGTGAACGATAACAATACAACTTGGATGTGTTTGATCTGTGGCTGGATTTATGACGAAAGCACGGGTGCCCCTGATCATGGCATTGCAGCCGGAACGGCTTGGAGTCAAGTGCCCATGAATTGGACTTGTCCCGAGTGTGGCGCACGCAAAGAAGACTTTGAAATGGTACAAATTTGAGTTACCCTTGAGGTAATTGATTGTTACAACTATGCACAACTATAGGTTTACGTTACCTGGGAGCACACTTTGACTGCAGCCACCACGGGATATAAAGTGTTAGTCATTGATGACAGCAACACCATTCGCCGCAGCGCAGAGATCTTTCTCAAACAAGGCGGCCATGAGGTGATGCTGGCCGAGGACGGCTTTGATGCACTGGCCAAAGTCAATGACTTTCAGCCGCAAGTGATTTTTTGCGACATTTTGATGCCGCGCCTAGATGGTTACCAAACCTGCGCCATCATCAAACGAAACGAGCGATTCTCCGGCACGCCCATCGTCATGCTGTCATCCAAAGACGGTGTATTTGACAAAGCACGTGGCCGCATGGTGGGGAGTCAAGAGTACCTGACAAAACCTTTTACCAAAGATCAATTATTACAGGCCGTCTTACAGTTCGGAACTGTCGCCTAAGGAGTGTAATTATGGCAATCGAAAAAATATTAGTGGTGGACGACTCGAAAACTGAAATCATGTTTATGACGGATTTACTGGTTAAAAATGGCTTTACTGTGCGCAGTGCTGAGAATGCTGAAGACGCGTTTAAAAAGTTAGCTGAAGAAAAACCAGATTTGATTTTGATGGACGTCGTCATGCCGGGTCAAAACGGTTTTCAGCTCACGCGTGCAATATCTCGTGACCCGCAATTTGCCGATTTACCCATCATTATGTGTACCAGCAAAAATCAAGAAACAGATCGTGTGTGGGGTATGCGCCAAGGCGCACGTGACTACATCACCAAGCCTGTGGATGCGGCTGACTTGATGTCCAAAATCAAGGCCCTAGGCTGATAATTCACGTCATTTTCGTTAAAGAGATCTATTAATGGCTACCCGCAACCGCCAAGCGCTTCGAGACCTGCAAACCCGTTTGGCAGCCAAAATGCAGCAGGCCCGCACCGAAGGTGTGGCGGCCAGCTGGTTAGCCGTTGAGTCTGCAGGCCGTTCGCTCTTGCTGCCCTTGGCGCAATCAGGCGAAATTTTTCCATTGGCTGCAGTGCAGCACGTGCCGTACACGCAGTATTGGTTTTTGGGTGTTTCCAACCTGCGCGGTGGTTTGTTTGGCGTGGTGGACTTTGCCAGCTTTATTACAGGGCAAATGCCAGCACGCCGATCTGAATCGGCCCGAGAGCAAGCCCGCCTGGTGGCGTTAAACCCCGCATTAGAAATCAACTGCGCTATCTTGATTGACCGTTTAGGTGGTTTGCGTAACGCACAAGATTTTGTAGCCCGTGAGGACGCTGGCAAAGACATGCCAGTGTATTTTGCGGGCAACTACACCGACCAATCCGGCAAACAATGGCAAGAGATCGACTTACAAGCCATGTCCAGTCAAGCAGATTTTCTAACGATCGCTGCCTCTGCGCAAGTGCAGTAATAATTTATCTAATTCAATTTAGCGCGCCCCCTTCCCAAAGGTACACAATATGTCAGAAACTAACCGCTTTTCCCGCCTATTTAAGCGCGGCTCGTCTACCGAAGACACCTTCTTAGGTGAAACCGGATTAGGCCCTGATGCAAGCTATTCGATGGACGGCAATGTCAGCGTCATGCCCGATGAGATAGACATGCGAGCTGCAGCCCGGCGCAACGTCGATGGTGGTGCCAGCATGCTTGACCAAGCTTTGTCAACTAACGCCAATGATGCCAATAGCGGCGATATGGTCACGGTACCAGTTTTGGGTACGCGCACTGCAGCTGCACACCAACGGATTTTGGCCATCGTCTTGCTGCTGGGTTTGCTAGCGTTGGCTTTGATTACCTTTTTCTCGCTGAACCAAGCAGGTAAATTGGCGCGAGAGGTGAAGGCTACTGGTGAATCAGCCACCCAATCTCAGCGACTTGCCAAGTCAGTATCCCAAGCTTTGGTAGGTAGCGCACAGGCCTTCCCTGATGTACGCGAGAGCTCTGATGTGCTGGCTAAAAACGTACGCGCACTAAAAAATGGTGATGCTGCACTGGAGGTAGATGCTGTATCTGATACCTACCAAGAGGATGTAGACAAGCTGTTGCCTTTGGTAGACCGCGCTGAAAAGAATGCTAAAACGGTGATGGACCAGCAGCGCATTTTGACCCAAGTGGGTAGCGCGCTGCGCGCCATTAACCGCCAGTCCTCTGACCTGCTGGAAGTGGCTGAAACTGTGTCGTCGCTAAAGCTACAACAAAACGCGCCAGCAGCAGAAATTTCTGCTTCTGGACAGCTGGTGATGTTGACGCAGCGTATTGGTAAATCAGCCAACGAATTCTTGACCATGGAAGGCGTGAGCCCTGAGGCGGTGTTTTTGCTGGGCAAAGATTTAAACTCATTCAAAGAAATTGCCCAAGGTCTGCTGGACGGTAGCCCCGAACTGCGTTTGGGTGCCTCTAGGGACGCACAAACCCGCGAGCGTTTGGATGCGCTACTTAAACTCTATGAGCAAACACGCGGTCAAGCAGGTGCTATTCTAGGTAACTTGCAAGGCTTAGTGTCGGCACGTGAAGCCCAGTCATCCATTATTGCGGACTCAGAGCCCATGCGCCGCCAGTTGGATGATCTACAAGGCCGTTTGTCTACGCAATCTGGTTTGGGCCCACTAGCTTTAGCAGGTTTGTTCTTGTCAGGTTTATTGGCTTTGCTGGCAGCAGCGGGCTTTGCCTTTGTACAGCTGCAAGACAGCCGTAAACGCCAAGGCGTAGCGGAAGGCCAGCGCTTGATGGCTGAGGGCCAAGAGCAAGAAGCCAAACGCGTAAACGACGCGAACCAGGCCGCTATTTTGCGCTTGATGAACGAATTGCAGTCAGTCGCTGAGGGTGATTTGACCCAAGAAGCTACGGTGACCGAGGACATCACGGGCGCTATTGCCGACTCTGTGAACTACACGGTAGAAGAATTGCGCTCACTGGTGGGTAACGTACAGAACACGGCAACGCGGGTGGCGCAAACCACTGCTGCTGTGGAAGGTACATCGACTGAGTTGCTGGCCGCCTCTACTGAGCAGCTGCGTGAGATTCGTGAAACCGGTCAGTCGGTGCTTGAAATGGCCGGACGAATTAACCAAGTGTCTTCACAAGCGCAAGAGTCTGCTACGGTGGCGCGCCAATCGCTCGTGGCTACACAGTCAGGCTTGTCAGCTGTACAAAACGCTATCGGCGGTATGAACTCCATCCGTGACCAGATTCAAGATACCTCTAAGCGTATTAAGCGACTTGGTGAATCGTCACAAGAGATTGGTGAAATTACCGAACTGATTTCAGACATTACCGAACAAACGAACGTGTTGGCTTTGAACGCTGCTATTCAGGCGGCATCTGCTGGTGAAGCTGGCCGAGGCTTCTCGGTGGTTGCAGAAGAGGTGCAGCGACTGGCTGAACGTTCTGGTGATGCTACCAAGCAGATTGCGGCACTGGTGAAAACCATTCAGACCGACACCCAAGACGCTGTGGCCGCTATGGAACGCTCCACGCAGGGTGTGGTGGAAGGTGCCAAGCTGTCTGACAGCGCCGGTACTGCATTGACTGAGATTGATGCGGTGTCGCGCAAACTGGCAGAACTGATTGAGCAAATTTCGCAATCTGCAGCACGCGAGGCAGATTCTGCCAACGTGGTGGCTGGAAACATTCAGCACATTTTTGCGGTGACCGAACAAACCGGTGAAGGTACACGTTCTACGGCGCAACAGGTGCGCGACCTTAGCCGTATGGCCGAAGAGCTGCGCCAATCGGTGTCGCGATTCAAAATCGGTTAACAGTCACCACGGCTGCTCGCACCTCTGCGTAGCGGTCATTTAATACGAGGATGAAGGCGCTTTTATCCATGCAAAAACCTGATACCGCTCACATCGCGTCTGCTACTGCAGTACATGCCAACGACTTGGGCCCTTTGGCTTGGGTGTTGGATGAATTGCGCAAGTCGCTGGATTCCGCCACCAAGGCATTGCGCAGATATGTGCGCGATGCAGAACAAGCACGTGGCTCTGATTTAGCCGCTGTCGACTCTGGGCCATTGCGTATTTCACGCCAGCAATTGCACCAAGCTGTGGGTGCCTTGGACATGGTGGGTTTTGCTGGCCCAGCCACGCTGCTGCGCGCGATGGAAAACGCCGTACAAAAATTCGTTAATCGTCCAGAGCTGTGCACCGAGGCGGCAGCCATCAAGATTGAGCGTGCAAGTTTTGCATTAACAGGATTCTTGGAAACTGTATTGGCTGGTAAGTCGCAGACACCTGTAGCACTGTTTGTCCAGTACGCTGAAGTGCAAGAAATCGCTGGTGCTACCCGAGTGCACCCAGCCGATCTATGGCCTTACCCATGGCGCTGGATGCCTGTGGCTGACACCGGAGTGGCTACAAGCGCTTTGGATGCAGACACTAGGGCGCTATTTGATAAATCAGCATTGCAGGTTATCAAAGCGTTAGACGCTAATGCGGCGCAAGAGCTGGCTCAGTTATCTGCGGGTATCGCATCGCAGCCCGGCAATAGTGATGCTGATCGCCAATTTAGCGCTTTCTGGCGTATTGCAGCAGGCTTTTTCCAAGCGATTGGATCTGGCAGCTTAGTGGGTGATGTGTACGTTAAGCGTACGGCTTCGCGCATCTTGATTCAGCTGGCCGCACATGTCAAAGGTGATATGTCCGTGTCTGACCGACTGGCCCAAGATTTGTTATTTTTCTGTGCGCAGTCTCAGCCCCAAGGCATGGCTGCGTTGTTAGGCGAAGTGCGCATGGCGTATGGCCTGGCCGCTTACCCACCGATCAACTACAGCAAATCGCTGTATGGTCAGTTTGACCCTGTGCTGCTGGTGCAAGCACGCAAACGTATTTCTACCGCCAAAGAATCCTGGTCTGCACTGGCCTCTGGCGATATGACTAAGGTTAAATCGGTGCAAGACCACTTCAATCTGATTGTTGATTCGATTACCAAGCTCTTGCCTACAGGCCAAGCCTTGTCAAAAGCGCTGATGAGCGTGGCTGAGACTGCTGCAAAAACTGCCCAAGCACCTGAGCCGGCACTGGGCATGGAAGTCGCCACGTCCATTTTGTACCTCGAAGCTGGGTTTGAGGATTTCGACCCTGCAGATGTCGCGTTGACTGATCGCGTGAACCATCTGGCACAACGTGTAGAGAACGCTCGCCAAGGCGCGCATAACCAAGCGCTTGAGCCATGGATGGAAGAGCTGTACCGGCGCGTCAGCGATCGCCAAACCATGGGCAGTGTCGTAGGCGAGTTGAAGACTTCATTGGCTGAGCTTGAAAAGTCAATGGACCAATTCTTCCGCGACCCACAAGACAAGACGGTGTTATCCAATGTGCCGTCGCGTTTATCTCAGATGCGCGGTGTGTTGTCTGTACTGGGCCTAGACCATGCATCGCAAGCCGTGCTGCGCATGCGCGATAGCGTTGAACAAATTTTGGTGACCGAGGTTGACGATGTTCAAGCTCGCGCTGCTGGTACTTTTGACAAACTGGGTAACAACCTGGGCGCATTAGGCTTCTTGATAGACATGCTTAGCTACCAGCCTGTGTTGGCAAAAAAGCTATTTGTTTTTGACGATGAGCGCGGTGAGCTCAAGCCATTGATGGGTCGTGTGAACACGCCTATTCCAATGACTGAGCATGCTGTAGAGACCACAGCACCTGCCGTGCAGCTAGGGTCGGTTTACGCTGCGACCACCGTGACCTCTGCTGCATCTGTTGCGGCTATGGCCACTGCCGCTGTAGCTGGTGCAGCCATCACTGCCGCAGTGGCTACACCAGCCGCAAGCAAGGTCGCTCCAGACGCTGCGATCGAAGACAATCTAGGCGACGATGCAGAGTTGCTGGATATCTTCCTAGAAGAGGCGCGCGAAGTGGTCGGCAACGGTCAAGCTGCACTCAGTGTGCTGGCTGTTGAACCAGACAATTTAGCGGAGCTGACGACCCTGCGCCGTGCGTTCCACACGCTCAAAGGCAGCTCGCGCATGGTGGGCTTAAACACCTTTGGTGAAGCTGGCTGGTCTTTAGAGCAAATGCTCAATGCATGGCTTGCAGAACAAAAACCCGCTGATGACGATCTGCGCAAAACTGCTGCAGAAGGTTTGCAAGGCATAGGACAGTGGGTTGACGCTATTGCTGCGGGGCAAGCGCAGTCTTGGTTAGCCCAGCCTTTTAGTGCCAGCGCTGACTCGCTGCGCTTGAATAATCAGTATTTGCCTTTGGCCCTAACAGCCGCTACACCAGCGAATACTGATGTTATCGCTGCGCAAGATGAGGCATTACCGTCCTTAGATACATTTGCTTTTGATGCATTTAACATTGCACCAGAGAAAGTATCGTTACCTGCTGCCGCCGCGATTGATCCACTCTTGGACCCACAGTTCGACCCACTATTCGACCCACTATTGGACTTCACTGTGGCCAGTACAGATACGCTGGTACCAGACTTACCCCAGGCGGTGCAACCAGCAGAGGATTTGGATTTTGCGTTTAATTTGGCTATGTCAGATTTTGAGGCGTACGCACCAGCACAGCCGCCAGAGGTGGTGACGGCTATCCCAACCGAAGTACAAGCCATTGAAATAGCTGCCCAAAATATTCCATCGTTGGATGCAGCACCCGCACCGATATCGGATAACACCATCACTGTAGATGATGATTTATCTAGCCTAGACTTTGATTTTGATGTGGCTGAAAGCTCGGCAATGCCCTTGGTCTCCACGCAAGACAAACCTCTGTTTGTTGCAGATATGGCTTTGCCAGACCCTGCGCTAGAAGATGCCAGCAGCCAAGCCGCACAGTTTGTGGACCCTAGTGCTAACCTTACTGATTTGGTCAGCGACGACGAAATGGCTGCGTTTGAGCGCGCCATGCAAGAGCAAGATGCTTTGATGGCTGCGCAGCAAGCAAGCGAAGCTACGGATATCGATTTTGATGTTCCGTTAGATGCCGCAGCTGCAGGTCGTCCAGGGTTTGCTTCGCAGTCCACTATGCCTATGGCACTAAGTGCTGAGTACGCATCTAGTTCAGCACCCGCTGACTTAGGCTTCGATTTGGGCAGCTTTGGTGCTGCCGCGACAGGTGCTGCCGCGACAGGTGCGGCCGCTGTAGCTGCTTTCGCAGGGATGTCGTCAGCCGCCCAAGACAGTGCACCATTAGCCGAGCCTGCATCTGCTGTAGAACGTGTGGCTGATTTGCCTGTTCAGGCTATGCCTTCAAATTTTGCAGCTTTTGCAACTGATGACCAATACAAGGCGATAGGCCCATTGCGCATCAGTTTGCCGCTCTACAACGTCTATCTGGGCGAGGCAGATGAGTGGTCACGTCGATTGATTACTTGCTTGGCCGAATGGGCTATGGAGCCAGCACAGCAACTGCCTAACGATGCTGTGGTGTTTGCACACTCTTTAGCTGGTAGCTCGGCCACAGTAGGTTTTAGTGCCATGTCAGGATTAGCGCGCAGCCTAGAGCACGCGCTACAGCACATACAAAGAATGTCTGAAGATGGCAGCTACGATAGCCATTTGCACCGCGCAGAGTTTATTAATGCTGCAGAAGAGATCAGGCGCCTGCTGACCCAGTTTGCAGCCGGGCAGCTGCGCGATGTGTCGCCCAGTGTTGAAGAGGATCTCGCCCGCTGCATTCGTGCCGTGGCAGAGGGTACCGTTTACAGCGCCCTAGGTACTTCGCAAGTGACAGCCCAGATTGACTCAGGTTTCGTTAATTTGGATGATGATCTACCTGAAGTCCAGATAAACACTGCTCAAGTAGCTACGAATAATGTAGCACTTGAAGTTCCGTTCAGTAATTCAACTTTCTCTACGGTCACTGATTTGCCCCGCAGCTCTGCGTTTGCTGCGCTAGATTCTGCTTCTAGTGTGACGGTGATTGCCTCTGCCGCTGTTGCATCGGGCTTGGCTGTTGGCGCTTTTGCTCAGGAAGAAACTGCGTCTGCAGCGCCCACAAACGACCCTACGGTATCCAAGTTCAATGAGCTGCAGAATGTTGCACCTGTGCAAGATGCCGTTGTGGTCGTTGAGCCAGCGCCTGCACCTGATGCGCCCCCGGCTGCTCCTATTGACTTTAGTAAGTTTAAACCTGTAGGCCTAGCTGCAGCAGGCTTGACTGCTGCAACGGGGCTGGGTGTCCTACAGCGTGGACTGAGCGAGCAAGAAACCGAAGACGAAATTGATTTGTTGGATGCCATTGATCCAGACCTGTTCCCTATCTTTGAAGAAGAGGCTCTAGAGCTATTTCCGCAGATGTCTGGTGCACTGCGCCAGTGGACTGCACGGCCTGCCAATATCGGTGCTCGCTCTGAAGTATTGCGCGGTTTGCACACCATCAAAGGTAGTGCGCGTTTAGCGGGTGCTATGCGCTTGGGCGAATTGGCCCACCGTATGGAAACCGCGATTGAGCAAACCCCTGAAGACGAATCCACAACGGAGAAGATTGAGCCGTTGACGGCCTTGCTTGACGGCATGCAAGCTAACTTTGACCGTTTACGCCATCCACAGGTTGATGTGCAACCTGTAGCTGCTGCGCCAGTAATGTCTGTTGCAGCGCCCGTGCAGGCCAAGGGTAATGCATCAGCACCTGCCACTGCTGCAAAAGCTAGCTTTGCGAGCGCACCAGCGCTTACCGCTTTAGCGCCACTGCGTGTGGTAGCTGGCAACACCACAGCCGTGGGGCTGCCAGTGCAGCGTGCCGCTTCTAATCAAACCGTGCGGGTTCGCTCTCAGTTGCTAGACCGTCTGGTCAACCAAGCGGGCGAGGTCATGATTACCCGTTCGCGACTTGAGGCCGAGCTGGGCCAGTTGCGCGGCTCTATGACGGAGTTAACCGGTAACTTGGACCGTTTGCGTAGCCAACTGCGCGACATCGAAGTGCAGTCTGAGTCGCAAATGCAATCGCGCATGGCGCTGGCCAAAGAGAGCAATGCCGAGTTTGACCCGCTAGAGTTTGACCGTTTTACCCGTGTGCAAGAGCTTACGCGCATGATGGCCGAATCGGTCAACGACGTAGCGACTGTGCAGCGCAGCATTCAGCGCACTGTGGAGGCTACGGAGGATGACTTAGTCGCCCAAGCACGCCAGACCCGTGAGCTGCAGCGTGATCTGCTGCGCACGCGTATGGTGGAGTTTGAAGGTATTTCTGAGCGCTTGTACCGCGTGGTGCGCCAAGCCGGTAAAGACGCTGGCAAACAGGTCAAACTAGACATCACTGGTGGTTCAATTGAGATGGACCGCGGTGTGCTCGATCGCATGACACCAGCGTTTGAACACCTGCTGCGTAACTGCGTAGCCCACGGTATTGAAGATGCACAGGCCCGCACCAAAGCCGGCAAAGACGCTAGCGGTCAGATCACCATCACCTTGCGCCAAGAAGGCAACGACGTGTCAGTTGAGTTCCGCGACGATGGTGCCGGCTTGAATTTGGCCCGTATTCGTGAACGTGCTATCTCCCAAGGTTTGTTGACCAACGACAGCGCAATGGACGATAACGACGCAGCCAATTTGATCTTCAAGCCAGGCTTTACGACTGCTTCGCAAGTCACAGAGCTGTCGGGTCGCGGTATTGGCATGGACGTGGTGCGCTCTGAGGTGTATGCCTTGGGTGGACGTATCGAGACCAGTACCTCTACCGGTCAAGGCACCAGTTTTAAACTGGTCATGCCTTTAACCACTGCTGTGACGCAGGTGGTGATGCTGCGCATTGGTAAATTGTCGATTGGTGTCCCTGCCACCTTGGTGGAAGCCGTCCGTCGCGCAACACCTAAAGAACTGCAAGCCGCCTACAACACCGGTACCTTCGACGTTGCAGGTGAGGCTTTGCCTTTCTTTTGGTCGGGTGCTTTGCTGCAACACTCGTCTTCTAGCGACGAGCCACAAACCAAAACCATTCCTGTGATCGTCTTTCGCAGTGCGGCGCAACGGATTGTGGCGCACATCGATGAAGTGTTAGGTAACCAAGAAGTTGTGGTGAAAAACCTGGGGCCTCAGCTGTCACGCTTGCCTGGTATGGCTGGCATGTCGGTGTTGGCGTCAGGCGCTGTGGCTTTGATCTATAACCCGGTGGCGCTGGCTGCGGTGTATGGTGCGCAGGCGCGTGCCATGAGCGCCGACAAGGCAGAGGCCCATGTACTGGCCGATGCCGTGACCGATGTGGTAGCACGTGACCTATCGGGCGATGCAAGCCCTGTGGTGCCATTGGTGCCAGCGAATCCGAAGTCTGTGTCTATGCCACAAGTGCCACTGGTACTGGTGGTGGACGATTCAATCACCGTGCGCCGCGTAACCCAGCGTTTGCTGCATCGAGAAGGCTACCGTGTAGCGCTGGCAGCCGACGGCTTGCAGGCGCTAGAGCGTTTGGCCGAAGAGCTGCCGGGCGTGGTGTTGTCAGACATTGAAATGCCGCGTATGGATGGCTTTGACTTGGTGCGCAACATGAAAGCAGACCCGCGTTTGGCAGGTCTGCCCATCATCACCATCACCTCACGCATTGCTGAAAAGCACCGTGAGCATGCGCTGTCGCTGGGTGTAGACCACTATTTAGGCAAGCCTTACTCTGAAGAAGAGTTGCTCAGCCTGATCCGTCGCTATACCTCGGCTGATTTGCCTGTTTAAAGCTGCCTAAACTCTTTTTACCAAGAAAATAGGCTTGTAGTCCAAGTATTTATTGCTTATGTAGCTATATATTTTATAGCACTGGGTTTTCAGTAACTTCACTATCACTACCCGCGTTGTGCACTGCACACGCGGGTTTTTTTACGCCTTCTTCACTACTGCATAACGCTGCAGAGTTTTGGCACGAGCTTCGTCGTGCTTGACCACGCGGTGCGGATAGTCTTTGCCCAGCGCAACGCCAGCAGCTTGCAGCTCTAGCGGCTTAGCGTCCCATGGCGCATGCAGTGAGGCATTGGACAGCTGGGCTAACTGCGGCAAATAGCGGCGAATAAATTTACCCTGCGCATCAAATCGCTCACTTTGGCTGCTGGGGTTAAAAATACGAAAGTAGGGCTGTGCATCGCAGCCGCTGCTGGACGCCCACTGCCAGCCACCGTTGTTGGCAGACAAGTCAAAGTCGTTTAAGTGTTGCGCAAAATACTGCTCACCCCAACGCCAGTCGATGCCTAAATCCTTGGTTAAAAAACTCGCTACCACCATGCGCAGGCGGTTATGCATATAGCCAGTTTGGTTGATCTGCAACATGGCCGCGTCAACCAGCGGGTAACCCGTGCGGCCCTCGCACCAGGCCGTAAATAGAGTGTTCGCGTGGTCACCTTGTTCCCATGCAATGTTGTCGTATTCTGGCTTAAAGCTGCCTTGCGCTACACGCGGAAAGTTGGTCAAAATTTGCACATAAAAATCACGCCATATCAGCTCGCTCAGCCAAATGCGTGCGCCCTCGTTGGCTATAGTTTTGCCAGTGCTGTCTACGGTGCCAGACAGCACGCGCTGGTGCGCCACACTGCACAGCTGGCGGATCGACACGGTGCCAAAACGTGAATGCACGCTTAAGTAGCTGGGGCCTTTGACTGCAGGGTAATCGCGCGTCTCATGGTAGTGGTCCATGCGGTCAAAAAATTCTGCAAATAGTTTTTCACCACCTGTGCTGCCAGCGGGTATTTGCAAATCGCTCATGTTGGTTTTTTCAAACCCAATATCTGCCAAGCTGGGCACACCCTGCGCGTAGGCTGCTGGCGCGGGCTGCAGCGATGCTGCATATTGGCTGCATAGATAGGGCTTTAAGTGGTAGTCAGTAAGCTTTTTAAGCCATGCGTTTTTGTAAGGTGTGAATACGCCGTAGGGCTTGCCTGCCAGCGTGAGCACTTCTTCGCGCTCAAAAATGACATGGTCTTTGTAGGTGTGCAGCGCGATGCCATGGGCTTGCAGTTTTTCGCCTACCAAGGCATCGCGTGCTATAGCCTGCGGCTCGTAGTCGTGGTTGGTAAACACGGCTTGCACACCCAAGTCATGGGCTAAGCGGCGTATCTCATCGCTGGCCCAGGCGTGTCTTACTATGAGTGTGGGTTGGGCCTTGGCAGCCAGCTTGCCGCACAACTTGCGCAGTTGGGCATCTAGGTCTACCAACGATTCACGAATAAACTCCACCCGCCTGTCCGCGCGCGGCAGCTTGTCCAAGATCTCTTGGTCAAAGACGAATACGCAGTGCACTACCTTGCACTGCTTGAGCGCGTGGTACAGCGCAGCGTTGTCGTGCGCGCGCAGATCGCGGCGAAACCACATCAGGCCTTGGGAATAAGTGGTGGACATAGGGTTGATTTGTTAGTTAGTTAGTTAGTTAGGTTAAGCGTTTTGGCAAACTGTGCGGTGCAAGTAGATGGTCAAGCGCAAGTCAGCTGTCGTTTAGCGTTCGGCATTTTGCGTTAGGCATTTAGGGTTCAGCGCACTGCATGCGACTGCAGCAGTACCAGCAGCGCCCCCGCGCCGCCATGCGCTGGCGTAGCCTGCACAAAGGCCAGTACTTGGTTTTTTTGAATCAACCAGCTTTGTACTTTGCTTTTTAGCACAGGTACTTTGCCGGGTGATCCTAGCCCCTTGCCATGCACTACGCGCACGCAGCGCAGGCCAGTTTTAAAGCTTTCGCGAATAAAGCCACCCAGTGCCTCGCGTGCTTCGTCAGTGCGCAGGCTGTGCAGGTCAACCTGGGCCTGCATGCTCCAGTCGCCCTTGCGCAGCTTGCGCACCACATCGGGGCCAATGCCGGGGCGGCGAAAGCTCAGTGCTTCGTCGGTGTCTAGCAGGCTGCTGGTGTCCCATTCATCGCTCATGGTTTCGCGCAGTACGCGTTGCTCGTCCAGCTGTTGCTGCACAGGGATGGGTGGCGGCTGCTCTTTAGCTAAATTGGAGCGGTCTTTGTGCGGCAAAGGCGACACGCGGCCCACCGCAATACTGAACATCTCTTTCTCTTCGCGTTGCTGCTTGATCAGGGCTAGCCGTGCGGCTTCTTGCGCAGCGCGTTCAGCCGCTTGGCGGTCAATTTCTTTTTTAATGGACTTCAAATCAGCCATCGACTGCAGCTTTGGGGCTTTAGCGCTGTTCATCGTTGCGCACCACTGCCGGGCAGCAGGCCCATCTCAGCCATTGATGTCGCGGCGCTGCTGCTGACAATAATGTGGTCCAAGATGATGATGTCGATCAAGCCCAGCGCTGCGGCCAGCTTGCTGGTCATGGCAATGTCGGCCGGGCTGGGGGTGGGCTGGCCGCTGGGGTGGTTGTGCGCCAACACCACCGCATGGGCATGGTAGTGCAGGGCGCGCATCACCACCTCACGCGGGTACACGCTGGTGTGGGTGAGGGTGCCTTTGAACAGTTCTTCAATCGCAATCAACTCTTGATTGACGGTAAAAAACAGCACGCAAAACACTTCATATGGTTTGCTGCCAATGTGCAGGCGCACATAGTCGCGCAGCTGCTGGGGGGTGTGGATGCTGGGCTTGGCCTGCAGTTGCTCGGCCAGCGCGCGACGCGACAGCTCCAGCACGGCCACCAGCTCAGCGCGTTTGGCTGGCCCCAAGCCTTTTATGCGTTTTAAATCGTCTGCCGAGGCGTTTAACAGCCCCGCCATGCCGCCAAAGCTGTCCAGCACCTCTTGGGCCATCACCAGCACATTTTTGCCTTGTATACCTGTGCGCAGTAGCAGGGCCAGCAGCTCAGCGTCGCCCAAAGCTCCTGGGCCGCGTGCCAGTAGTTTTTCACGCGGGCGGGCATCGGGGGGCAGTGATTTAAGCAGCATAGTGAGACTGTAAACGAATGGACCTAATACTAGGCCATAGAGCCAGTAGTTTTAGGTTTTAGCAGGGGCTTTGCAGGTTTTCTACAATAGAGGCAATTTCCAAAGAATTTTATGCCCCAGATTGACCCTAGCTCCTTTCTCACCTTGCATTACCGCCTAGGCGGCCCAGCGGGTGACATTATCAACACGTTCAACGACAAACCCGCCACACTGTCGCTAGGCGGCGGGCAGTTGTCGCCAGCGGTGGAGCAGCGTTTGCTAGGTTTAGAAGAGGGCGTACGCACCACGTTTAACATTCCCGCTGGCGAGGCTTTTGGCCCGCGTAACCCTGACATGCTGCAGTGGGTGGCTAAAAAGCTGCTGTCTGAGCTGGGCGACCCACATGAGAAATATGCAGCGGGGGATGTAGTGCAGTTTCCTACACCCGATGGTTTAGACAGCTACGCCGGTGCGGTGGTGCAGGTGGATGGCGACGCAAAGGATGGCAGAGTTTTATTTGACTTTAACCACCCGTTGGCTGGCCAGCCGGTGACGTTTGAAGTCCATGTGATTGGGGTTTTATAAATGGTCAATGAAATTGTTTTAGCCGAGCCACGCGGCTTTTGCGCAGGTGTAGACCGTGCCATTGAAATTGTCGAGCGCGCACTGCAAAAATTTGGTAACCCCATCTATGTGCGCCACGAGATTGTGCACAACACTTATGTGGTGAACGATCTCAAAGCCAAAGGTGCAATTTTTATTGAAGACTTAAACGACGTGCCCGAAGGTGCTACCTTGGTGTTCAGCGCGCACGGCGTGCCCAAGTCAGTAGAACGCGAGGCCCAGCGCCGAGGCTTTCAAATTTTTGACGCTACCTGCCCACTGGTCACCAAGGTGCATGTGGAAGTGGCCAAGCTGCACAAAGAAGGCTACGAGTTCATCATGATTGGCCACAAAGGCCACCCAGAAGTGGAGGGTACGATGGGCCAGCTAGACTACGGCATTCACTTGGTCGAGGACTTGGCAGGCGTAGCTACCGTGCAGCCTAAGCAAACCGATAAGCTGGCGGTAGTCACGCAAACCACCTTAAGCGTAGACGACACAGCCGAAATTCATACCGCTATTCGCCGCCGTTTCCCGGCTATTAAAGAGCCTAAACAGCAAGACATTTGCTACGCCACACAAAACCGCCAAGACGCGGTCAAGGTGCTGAGCAGCCAAGCGCAGTTGGTGATTGTGGTGGGCAGCCCCACCAGCTCCAACAGCAACCGCTTGGCCGAGTTGTCGCGCAAGCTGGGCGTGACCAGCTACATGATTGACAGCGCAGCCGAACTGCAACCCCAGTGGTTTGAAGGCGTGAGCAGTGTAGGTTTAACAGCTGGTGCATCAGCCCCCGAGGTGCTGGTTAAAGAAGTGATTGACCGCATCAAGGCGCTGGGCGCAGTGTCGATCCGCAAGATGGATGGTATCGAAGAAACTATTAAATTCCCGCTGCCCAAGGGCCTTAAATTAGCTGCTACTGAGCCTGTAGCCGATTCAAAACTGCACGCCTCTGGAAAATAAATCTATTTATGATCGACGTAATACGCTCTCAAATTAATAGCTGCTTGAGCAGTATGAACAAGGATTATCGGCATTTTATCCATCAAACTCCGCTGTGGGTAGTGCCCGGTAAGGCTTTGGGTGTACCATGCGCTCAGGTGTGGTTAAAGCTTGAGCATTTGCAAACGGGCGGCAGTTTTAAAACGCGTGGCGCACTCAATCGACTGCTGACTAATGCAGTGCCCGCCAGCGGCGTGGTAATTGCATCAGGTGGCAATGCAGGCATTGCATCAGCACTGGCCTCGCGCGAGCGCGGCGTGCCTTGCGAGGTGTTTTTACCCGAGGTGTCGACCCAAGCTAAGCGCGCGCGTTTGCGCAGCATTGGCGCTAAGGTCACCGTCACAGGTGCCGCCTACGCTCAGGCCTATGCCGCAAGTGTGGAGCGCCAAAAAACCACAGGCGCATTACAAAATCACGCCTATGACCAGCTAGAAGTGGTGGCGGGCGCAGGTACTGTAGCTGCCGAGATGGAACTGCAGCAAGGTGCACTACCCGACAGTATGCTCATTAGCGTGGGGGGCGGAGGTTTGATCGCCGGTATTGCAGCGCACTGCTTCGGTAAAAGTAAAGTGATTGCGCTAGAACCTCGCTTAGCCCCTACTTTGTTTGAGGCACGCAAAGCAGGCCAGCCCGTGGATGTGGCCGTCAGCGGTGTGGCCGCAGATTCGTTAGGCGCTAAACGCGTTGGCGATATTTGCTGGGAAGTACAAAAAACCGCAGTGCACGATGCGCTGCTGCTGGGCGATGACGCCATTCGCGCAGCGCAGCTGTGGCTGTGGCAGCACCTTAAACTGGCGGTAGAACCGGCAGCAGCGCTGGGTCTGGCAGCACTACAAACCGGTGTTTACAAACCGGCTGCCGACGAGAAGGTGGGCCTGGTGCTGTGCGGTGCCAATATGGACCCGGCCAGTTTAAATGGCTAGATTGCAGCGACATTTGTGCTCAGTTCGTACCATGTGGGTAAAACCAAATACTATTAATTTCATAGCAATATATGTAGTAAATACTTGGACTATGAGCATATTTCATTGGTAAAAAGCACTTTTTAGAGTGCTAGATCGAAAAAACCTACAATCTCATTATGTTAGACACCACACTCCTTCGCAAAGACCTCAACGCAGTTGTTGCCGCCTTAGAAAACCGCAAAAAACCGCAGCTTTTTTTAGACGTTGATAAATTTATCTTGCTAGATGCAGAGCGCAAAACCATCCAGGTGCGCACTGAAGAGCTGCAGTCCAAACGCAACACGCTAAGCAAGTCGATCGGCATGCTCAAAGCCAAAGGCGAAAACACCGATACCGTGATGGCCGAGGTAGCCACCTACAAAGCTGAGCTAGAAGCAGGCGAGTTGCGCACTGGCTCTATCGTGGCCGACTTGAACGCCATGATGATGACCTTGCCCAACCTGCCGCACGACACTGTGGCGGTAGGCGCAGGAGAAGACGGCAACGTCGAAGTGCGCAAATGGGGCACAGCGCGAAAGTTTGATTTTGAAGTCAAAGACCATGTCGACGTAGGCACCCCGCTGGGCTTGGATGCTGACACCGGTGCCAAGTTATCTGGCACACGTTTTACCCTCATGCGCGGCCACATCGCGCGCATGCACCGCGCGCTAGCCCAGTTCATGCTAGACGTGCAAACCACCGAGCACGGTTATACCGAGTGCTACACGCCGTATGTGGTGAACAGCGACACCTTGCGCGGCACGGGGCAGCTACCTAAATTTGAAGAAGATTTATTTGCCGTTAAAAAAGGCGGCCAAGAGGCGGCTGACAAAGACGGTGGCGAAGCTTTGTACCTCATCCCCACCAGCGAAGTTACCCTCACTAACACTGTGCGCGACACGCTGCTGGCCGAAGCTGATTTGCCCATCAAGCTGACCGCCCACAGCCCCTGCTTTAGGTCTGAAGCAGGAAGCTACGGCCGCGACACACGCGGCATGATTAGACAGCACCAGTTCGACAAAGTGGAGATGGTGCAAATTGTCCACCCCGATACAAGCTACCAAGCCTTAGAAGAAATGACAGGCCACGCCGAAGCTATTTTGCAAAAGCTGAATCTGCCTTACCGCGTGATGGCCCTGTGCTCCGGCGACATGGGCTTTACCGCTGCCAAAACCTACGACCTAGAGGTGTGGTTACCTGCGCAAAATGCTTACCGCGAAATCAGCTCGTGCAGCAACTGCGAGGCCTTTCAAGCCCGCCGGATGCAAGCCCGCTTTAAAAATGCACAAGGCAAAAACGAGTTGGTGCATACCTTAAATGGCTCTGGCTTGGCCGTTGGCCGCACTCTGGTGGCCGTGTTAGAAAACTACCAAAACGCAGACGGTAGCGTCACCGTGCCTGAAGCATTGCGACCTTACATGGCTGGTTTAGCGTTGATTCCAGCAGCTTAAACACCGCTGTTTTCTGCTCATGCAGAGCTATTGGCAGCAGTGCCGCCTGCTAAAATATGGGCTTCGACACAACGAAGCAAAACCGGAGGGGTGGCAGAGTGGTTGAATGTACCTGACTCGAAATCAGGCCTAGGGGCAACCCTAGCGAGGGTTCGAATCCCTCCTCCTCCGCCAAAGTCCCATGGAAATTGACTCACGCTTTACCGACTTGGATGCACAAGAGCGCACACGGGCCTTGCTGCAGCAAAGTCGCGGCGATTGGGTCGACATACAGCTGGGCCGCACCTTTATGGCCAATGCTCGTTCAGGGTTGGTGGCAGCCAATATTTCACTGCCTTTAACTGTTTTTGTGCTGTTCGGTTTAGTCTCGCATGCATGGCTGTTTCTTTGGGCCTTGGTAGTAGCTTGCATCGCCTTTTACCGACACTGGATAGTCAAAGTCTATTTGAAAAGGTACGCGAACTCCACAGCACAGGTGCTGAATCTTTTTTTTGATCGCCATGCATGGAGTTGGCCATTCAGTGCCGCTGTTTGGGCAGGTCTGATGTTTTTGTACGTTGATAAAGTGCCGCTGACCAATCAATTTATTTGTATTTTGATTTTAGTGGGCATGGGTGCTTTCTCAGTCACCTTAATGTCGGTGCGGTTAGATTGTTTTAGGATGTATGTACATGCGCTGAGTGCAGTGTCTCTCTTAGCTGTCGCGTCAACTTGGTACAAACAAGGCGCGTGGTCTGTACAGGCGTTTGATATTTCTTTAGCTGTACTGATCGGTATTTTTTGGAGTCTGTTACTTCGATCGGGTGGGCGGTTTCATTCTATGCAACGGCGTGGATACGAGCTGCAATATGACAATGAACAACTGATAGCCTCGCTGCGTGAGCAAACAGAGACGGCTTTGCAAGCAGTAACGGTTAAAAATAACTTGTTAGCCAATGCTGCGCATGACCTTCGCCAGCCGGTACATGCCTTGGCCTTTTACGCTGATTTGCTGCGCAATGAACCCGATCTGGCCACAGAGGTAGTGCCCAAAATTTTATTGGCAACTGACTCGGTGAATAACTTGTTCAACAGCTTGTTTGACTTTGCAAAATTGGAGGCCGGAGCTGTTCAGCCTCAGTTCGCTGCTGTGCCGGTGTGTCAAATAGTGGATGACTTAAAAATGCAGTTTAGCCCAGATGCGGTCAGCAAAGGGATTGAGTTTCGCCAGCGTGTTGCACCAGGGTATGTGTGGACAGACCCTTTGTTGGTGCGCCGCATTGTGGGCAATTTAGTCTCGAACGCTATCCGCTACACCGACCGTGGGGGCGTTTTATTGTCTACCCGTTTGCGCGGCGATAGTATGTGGATCGAAGTGTGGGATACCGGCACAGGCATCGCTTTAGAGCACCAAGACAAAGTGTTCAGAGAGTTCTACAAAGCGTCAGCGCATGCTGGTACTGAGGATGGTTTTGGTTTGGGCTTAGCGATTGTGCAGCGTTTGTCAGATGTGCTGGGCCATAAGATCACATTGATCTCGCAGCCAGGGCGCGGTACCTGTATGCGCGCAGAATTAATGTTGTATAAAAACCCCGCTGCGCAGGGTTAGGCTTTACACAATGCCGTGGTTGCGCGCCCAGTGGGTGGCCTGAGTTCTGCTTTTGACATCCAACCGGCGGAACAGACGCCACAAATGAACTTTGACGGTGTGCTCGCTGATGCCCAGTTGTTCTGCAATATCACGATTAGACAAGCCATCATCCAATAACTTGAGTAGCTGTTTTTGACGCTTGGAGAGTTTTTCATTTTCTCCAGCAGCCTCGCCAAACTCGCTCTCGGGTGCTACCAAGGCACGCAGTGATTGCGTAAGGTGCGTTGCGCCGGATGCTTTTTCTAAGTACAAATCAGCGCCCGCTTCAAGAGACAAATCTTCGTAGTCAGCCGAAGGTGATGCCGATAAAACCACTAAAGGTGTGTTGGGATATGCCCCGCGGACTTCACGAACACCTGATACGCCATGCGTGTCGGGCAATTTCAGGTCTAGGCAAATCAAATCGGGCTGACCGTGCTTGGCCGTGTGCTGTGCAATCACGCCGATGCGATCCATCTCAACGATGGTTGAATCACTTTTTAAACGCCTAAACAACATAACCACGGCTTCGCGCATTAAGGGGTGGTCGTCTACTACAAATATAAGCATGGGATCTCGGGGCAAAAAATTAGCGAAAAGAATTAACTTGCACAAAAGAAGTGCAAATTGACCGGTCTTCGCGCTACGTATTAGTAATTAAGGCCAATGGCTGAGCGCACATGGTACATGGTATCCTGCGCGACCTTTCGGGCACGCGTACAACCTGCATCCACGATTTCCCGTACGACATTTGGATTATCTACGTAAGGCTTTGCGCGCGCAAGCATTGGTTGCTGCTCCACCAAAATAGCATCGCTGACGGTTTTTTTGCATTCGATACACCCAATGCCCGCTGTGGTGCACCCCTGGGTAACCCACTGTTTACGGGCTTCATCAGAATAAACAAGGTGAAACTGCCAAACTGGGCACTTGGCTGGGTCGCCTGCGTCACTGCGCTTTACGCGCGCTGGATCGGTCGGCATAGAGCGTACTTTTTTCTCAATGCTTTCAGCGTCTTCGCGAATGGCAATGCTGTTTCCATAGCTTTTACTCATCTTGCGACCGTCTAATCCGGGCAATTTACTGGCGTTTGTAAGCAACACTTGTGGTTCGATTAAGACCGCTTTGCCTTTGCCGCTGACATGTGATGTGAGCAAAGCACGTTCAGTTTCAGTCAATTGGTGGAATTTAGTTAAAAAACCAGGTAACTTTTGTAGCACTGTCTCATCGCCCAGTTCTTGGCGCTTTTTGGCCATGCTGTTGATATATCGGGCATCTTCTTTGGGCAAGCTGGCCAGTAAAGCTGAGATGTTAGCTACATCGTCACCACGGCGACCGTACAGGTCGTTAAAACGGCGTGCTGTCTCACGGGTTAGCTCAACATGGCTAGCTTGGTCTTCACCCACTGGCACGTAGTTAGCGTTGTAAATCAAAATATCTGCAGCTTGCAACAGCGGGTAGCCTAAAAAGCCATAGGTAGATAAATCTTTGTCTTTAAGCTGCTGTTGCTGGTCTTTATAGGTGGGCACACGTTCTAGCCAGCTGAGTGGGGTGCCCATAGCGAGTAAGGTGAACAGCTCGGCATGCTCTGGCATACGGCTTTGCAAGAAAATGGTGCATTGGTCAGGATTTAGGCCCGCAGCCAACCAGTCGATCACCATTTCATACACGTTTTTCTCGATGATCTCGCGGTTCTCGTAGTGCGTGGTAAGCGCATGCCAATCGGCCACAAAATAGAAACACTCCATTTGCGACTGCAGGCGCACCCAGTTTTTCAGCGCACCGTGGTAATGGCCTAAGTGCAAAGCGCCCGTGGGGCGCATGCCTGATAAAACACGTTCTTTAGGAGATGTCATCTTCGATTTAATTATTTACTTTACCAACAAGCTCAAAGGGGTGAGCAATACTTCAATAAGGCCGTAGGTCAGGCCCATCAAAGGTCTCATCCATAGGTTGCCCAAGATACCTGCAATGACCAGCCCCATCACAATAAAAAAACCATAGGGCTCTACGCGGCTGACCAGCTCGGCTTGACGGTAAGGTAACAAGCCCACCAATATACGACCACCGTCTAAAGGTGGCAACGGAAACAAGTTAAAGACAAACATGACAATGTTAACTAGCATACCGGCTTTGCACATCTCTAAAAAGAAGCGTTCATTCACACCAGCGCCTAGCGTGAGATAAAGCAATATCCCCCACAGCAAAGCCTGAATCAAGTTGACCCCTGGCCCAGCCAAGGCTACCCAAATCATGTCGCGCTTAGGGTTGCGTAAATTGCCAAAATGCACAGGCACGGGCTTGGCATAACCGAATAAAAATGCGCCACCCGTTGAAAAGTACAGCAGCAGCGGCATAGCGATCGTGCCAATCGGATCTATATGCTTGATGGGGTTTAAAGTGATGCGCCCCAGTGCATAGGCCGTGTTGTCACCAAAATAGCGCGCAGCATAGCCGTGGGCTGCCTCGTGCACCGTGATGGCAAACAGCACTGGAAGTGCATAAATGAGGACAGTTTGAATAAGGTTAGAAAAATCCATAGCGTTATTGTCTCAGACTAAGGTGGGGTGTCAGTTGAGTGCGAGAGGTTAAGACAAAATTAGAGGCCTATTCTTGCCAAATCGCCTCTGCCTTGGCGCACTACCTGTACAGCTCCACCAGTCAGGTCAATTACCGTAGTGGGTTGGCTGGCGCAGGCGCCAGCGTCAATGATGGCGGCGATGTGGTGCTCAAACTGTTGGCGTATGGTGTCGGCATCGTTTAATGGTTCGGTCTCGCCCGGTGCTATCAGGGTGGTTGCCAGCAGTGGTGCACCGTGCAAAGCTAATAGCTCTTGCAGCACTTGGTGCGCGGGCACGCGCAGGCCAATGGTCAATCGTTTAGGGTGGCTTAAGCGGCGCGGTACTTCTTTGGTGGCTTCCAAAATAAATGTATACGGGCCAGGTGTGCCTGCTTTGATCAAACGAAACTGATGGTTGTCCACCCGTGCATAAGTTGAGAGCTCTTTAAGGTCGCGGCACAGCAGGGTGAGGTGGTGTTTGTCATCCACCCCGCGTATGCGACGCAGCGCGTCAGATGCGGTTTTATCATCTAAGTGGCAGGCCAGGGCGTAGCTGGAATCGGTGGGCACTGCGACGATGCCGCCTTGACCCAGCAGCGCCACAGCTTGCTTGAGCAAACGTGGTTGGGGGTTATCGGGGTGAACGTGAAAATATTGCGCCATGGTGCAAAGCTCAGCTTTTTAAATGCTTATAGCGCGGCAGCGGAAGTGGCCACTGCAGCAGCGTTCACACGCGCTGCTCGCCCCTCGTGCACCGTAAGCCACGCGCCCAGCGCGCCGCAAACTGCGATCACCGCCATGCCCAGCATAGACCACTGATCGGGCACATACCTGAACACGACATAGCCGCCCAGCAGCGCAAACGCGATTTGCGCGTATTGATAAGGCATTAGTGTGGCAGGCGCGGTTTTTTGGAAAGCCTTAATCAGCAGCAAATGGCCTGCGCTGGACGACACGCCCATCAGTACCAGCAGCACCCACAGGGTCCAGTCAGTGATCCATATAAACACAAAAGGCAGCGCCAAGCTGGCCAGCAGCATGCCCACCAGGCCAGTGCTCAGCTGCATGGTCATGGTGTCTTCGGTCAGTGTCATGCGGCTGGTCAGCAGTTGAAAAGCCGCATTGCCTGCCACGCAGCCCAGCGGCAAGAGCAGCGTGATATGAAAGCCATGGCTGAACGGCCGAATGATGACTATCGTGGCTAAAAAACTAACAATCACTAGTGCCCAGCGCAGGACAGAGACGTGCTGCTTAAGCGCGGTGGCGGCAATCAAAGTGATGACCAGCGGGGTGATCATCACCACGGCGGTAAATTCACTTACGGGCATCATCTTAAGACTGGCAAATGCAAACCCGGTGCTGCACATCAGCAGCAAGCCGCGCAGCACATGCAGGCCGGGGCGCTCGGTGCGCAGCATGCGCAGGCCGCGCTTTGGGGCCAGCATCGCGGCTGCTACCACGCTTTGAAAAGTGTAGCGCCACCACAGCGCCATCAGAAGCGGCACAAATGCGCTGAGATACTGCACTGTGGTGTCTAGCACCGCAAAACAGGCAGCAGCGAAGACGGTGTAGGCGATGCCTAAAAGGCCACGGCGCGCGTGCATGGGTGTGGTGTGGGACAGTGCTAACAGCAGCGCTATGACTGCTTCAATGCAGCATAGGACTCAGCGTGGTTGGCCGCTGGCGTGGCGTATTGGATGCGCGCCTGGATCAGCTCCCACACGGGGGTCAATCCGCCGTGTAAAAATGGCAGCATGCCCAGGTCGATGCGGCTTTCGGTAGGGCTGTGAAAGTCGCTCCCACGCGATGCCGCCAGTCCGAATTCTTTGGCTGTTTCGGTGTATTTAGTGTATTCGGCTACGGTGTGGCTGCCAGTCACTACCTCAGTGGCTTGGCCGCCGTGGGCTTTGAATTCAGTGAACAGTGCGTATTCTTCGTTAACAGTGAATTTGTAGCGCCCCGGGTGCGCTATGACCGCCACACCGCCTGCATCTGTTATCCAATGCACGGCGTCGCGCAGGCTGGCCCAACGGGTGGGCACATAGCCGGGGTTGCCTTCGGTCAAGTATTTGCGAAACACTTCATGGGTTTCTTGGCATACACCCGTCTCCACTAAAAATCGCGCAAAGTGGGTACGAGAGATGAGCTCGGGGTTGCCAACATATTTGAGCGCGCCTTCGTACGCACCCTTAATGCCTACTTTGGCCAGTTGGTTGGACATTTCTTGCGCACGTTGGCCACGCCCACCGCGTGTGGCCAGTAGGCCTGCCTGCATGGTACTGTCGTTAGCATCAAAACCTAAACCTACGATGTGCACTGTCTCGTGTGCAAAGGTGACGGAGATTTCAGTGCCTGTGAGGTAATGCAAACCTTGCGCATGCGCAGCGGCCAGGGCGCGTTGTTGGCCACTAATTTCGTCGTGGTCAGTTAACGCCCACAGCTCTACGCCATTTTTCTTGGCCCGTTCGGCTAAAGCTTCGGGAGTTAAAGTACCGTCGGACACTACGCTATGGCAGTGCAGGTCAGCGTTCAAGATAGTCTTATATTGCACTTGTGCATTTTACTGCTATCAACATACTACGCTGCGCTTGTGGTTACTTCGCAGGGTTTAGCTCAGGCTATTGTGGTAGTGGTGCGTATCGGTGCGGTAGTAGCCACGGCGCAGCTCCATGGGCACGTCTTTGTAGGTGTAAGCCACGCGTTCAACGCTCAGCAGCGGCGTGCCTGCAGGCACTTGCAGCAGGGTCTCTAGGCCATCGGCAGCAGGCACTGCGCGGATTTTTTCATCAGCGCGCACCATACGCACATTGAACTCGGTTTCAAACAGTGCATACATGGGGCCGTGGTAGTCGCTTAATCGCTCAGCCGTCAGTCCTTTAAACGGCGTTGCAGGCAGCCACAGGTCCTCCACAATGGTGGGCACGCCTGCGTAGCTCAGTACGCGGCGCGCTTGCAGCACAGCGTCGCCAGTTTTAAGGGCTAGCGCGCGGGCTATGTCGGCGCTGGCACGCGCGCGGCGGCAATCAAT
>JAYTPK010000221.1:0-2084 GCA_043747295.1 Polaromonas sp.
CGCTGCACGGTGTCAAACGCCATCATCATGCGGGCATGGCCCACGTGGCACAGGTCATAAATGGTCATGCCGCACACATACATGCGAACTTGACCGGCAATGAGTGGAGAAAAATCTTCCAGCGCACGCGACAGCGTGTTGTGAATTCGAAGGCTCATGGAAAAACGGAAGCTAAATGTTGAACAGTCGCCCGCAGAGCATAAAAGCACTTCAAGGCAGTAATAATAAGGTGTTACCAGGGCTTAAGTAAGCCGCAGCCAGCGCTACAATAGCAGGCAGTATACGGCCCAAAGGTTGGGCTTGTCATGCACGACCGCGCTTCGCGTTTTGTTCAAAGAGGTTCTATGTCGCCTGTTAAGCCTATGATGTCTTTTGTTGTTAAGCCTATTGCCAGCGTGTGTTTGGCACTTGGTCTGCTAGTCGTTACGGCTGCACACGCCGACGACTACGCCGATGTCAACCGCCTGCTGCGTGCTGGCCAATTAGCTGAGGCCAATACCAAGGTCGATCAGTTTTTAGCCACCAAGCCTCGCGATCCGCAAATGCGCTTTCTCAAGGGCGTAATTCAAACCGAGCAAAGCAAGCCAAACGATGCCATCAGCACCTTCACCAAGCTGACAGAAGACTTCCCCGAGCTGCCTGAGCCCTACAACAACTTGGCTGTGCTGTACGCTGGCCAAAGCCAGTTTGACAAAGCCCGCGCCGCGTTAGAGATGGCTATTCGCACCAACCCCAGCTATGCCACCGCGCACGAGAACTTGGGCGATGTGTATGCCAAGCTAGCCAGCCAAGCCTACAGCAAGGCCCTGCAGCTGGACAACACCAACACCGGCGTGCAGCCAAAACTAGGTTTGATCCGCGAGCTGTTCTCGCCCAAAGGCCGCCCCATGGCTGTGGCCGCTGCACCAGCTACGCCTGCACCCCTACCAGCTGCTAAGCCGCCTGCAGCCCCTGCAGTTGCAGCCCCTACACCATCAGCACCTGCAGCACCGCCCGTAGCCGCTGCACCCGCCAAGCCACCGGTTGCTGCGCCAGCCGCGCCAGCGCCTGCCCCTGTTGCAGCCCCTGTGGCCAGCGGCAATGCTGAGGCAGAGATCACCAGCGCCGTACAAAGCTGGGCTAATGCATGGAGCGCTAAAAACATGGACAGCTACTTGGGCGCTTACGGTAAAGATTTTGATGCCCCCGGTGGCCGCAAAAACTGGGAAGAAGAGCGTAAAAAGCGCATCCTGGGTAAAAGCAAAATCAGCGTCAAACTCTCTGGCATTTCGGTTGCTGTCACTGGTAACACTGCCAAAGCCCGCTTTAAGCAAGACTATGATGCAGACGCTCTATCGGTTAGCAGCACCAAAACTCTTAATTTAGTCAAAGCTGGTGATCGCTGGGTGATCGTGAAAGAATCCAGCGGCGGTTAATCGGTTGGGCGGAAATTAAATCGAATGCTATTGCGCTCACTGTGTGTTGCGCTGTGGACAGGTGCACTGCTGTGCAGCCCCGCAGCAGCAGCTAAAAACCCCCGCAAAACGGCCACCAAAGCTGCAGCCCCAGCCAGCGGCTTAGATGCCGAGGCGCGCCTGATCCAAATTTACCAACGCATCGGCCAAGCGCAAACCCGCCAAGCACTAAAACTAGCCGACGAGTTGGTCAAGGACCACCCTACCTTTGCTCTGGCCCAGCTGGTGCACGGCGACTTGCTCAGCGCGCAAACCCGCCCGCTCAAAGCCATGGGCGACATGCCTGAGGCCACATTGCGCGCAGCCCAACCCGGCACCCTGGCCGAGCTGCGCGAAGAGTCGCTGCTGCGCATCAAGGCCCTGCGCGAGCGCCCGCCCGCAGGCATGGTGCCCAGCCAGTTTGTGCGCTTATCGCCACGCAACAAACACGCTATTGCGGTAGACCCGTCGCGTGCACGTTTGTATTTATTTGAAAACGGCACCACTGGTTTGCGATTGATTGCCGACTTTTACATGTCCGTGGGCAAGCTAGGTATCGACAAAACCATTGAAGGCGACCTGCGCACCCCGCTGGGCGTGTATTTTGTAACCAACACACTAGACCCCAACAGCCTAAAAGACCTGTACGGC
>JAYTPK010000222.1:0-1804 GCA_043747295.1 Polaromonas sp.
TACGCGTCCCTCAACCCGCGCTGGACCGTAGAAGACATTGTGGGCGAGCCGCTGGCAGAACACGGCATGATCAGCAACGCCCAGCAGCTGAAAGCCCGCGTAGGCGAGCTGCTGACCTCTGTAGGCTTGTCCCCGCTGGACATGGTGAAGTACCCACACCAGTTCTCTGGCGGCCAGCGCCAGCGTATATCGATTGCACGCGCCTTGGCCACGCAGCCCGAATTTTTAGTGTGCGACGAACCTACCAGTGCGCTAGATGTGAGCGTGCAGGCACAGGTGCTGAACATCATGAAAGACCTGCAAAAAAAGCAGGGCCTGACGTATTTGTTCATCAGCCATAACCTGGCAGTGGTACGCCATGTAAGCGACCATGTGGGCGTGATGTACTTGGGCCGTTTGGTAGAGGTGGCGGACAAACACAGCTTGTTCAGCGCGCCAAAGCACCCGTACACCAAAATGCTGCTGGACGCTATTCCCAAAATGCACGATACAGGCCGCGCCCGCACGCCTGTGCAAGGCGAGGTGCCCAACCCCCTGAACCCGCCCGCAGGCTGCGCCTTCAACCCACGTTGCCCGCATGTGAACAACCGCTGCAAAACCGAGCGGCCTGTTTTGCAAAACATTGGTGGCATCAAGATTGCTTGCCATGCGGTGCAAGAGGGACGTATTTAGCCTGTTACTGTTCCAGGATTTCGCGGTCACGCAGCACCGCACGGCATGCCCATGCCAAACGGACCTGCGGCCCTTTACTGTTTGTCATAGGCAAACCGAACGTTGCTGCGCTCCACTGACGTGGTCGCTGCAAGATGGGTAGCGATCTCAGTCGAGTACTGATCTAATTTATGGTGACCATCACAGAGCGAAACCCCAGCCCTGTACAAGCGATCGGCTGTGGCTTAGGCCTGTTGCCACCGATTCGAACTTCGGGCTCGAGGAACGCAAATGCAGGGGATAAGAAATTTAGATGTCTGAGCGCTTGCGCGAGTTTCTAAATTTCCCCCGGAATGCGTACCGCAGATGCTTGCCCGAAGGGCCCGTGGTTCGGGTGGCGATAGGGCTACGCCACAGCCGGGCGCGTTCTAGTACAACGAACTAATCAACGCGGAAAAAACACCCTAAAGAGCACCTCAAACAGCATTTTCTACGAAAAACAAGCCAGTAACCCAAGTAAGTTCTGCTCAAGCAGCTATGAAATCAAGAGCATATAGATGCACACAACCATAATCTATGACGGAAAAATCGTCACACCCCACGCGCCCTGTCAGCATGAAACTGCTTCACGTAAGCGCCAAAGTTACCTGCGTCCAAAGCTTCACGTACTTCGCGCATCAGGTTTAAAAAGTAGTGCAAGTTGTGAATGCTGTTCAGCATGGGGCTGAGCATTTCGCCGCAGCGTTCTAGGTGGTGCAGGTACGCGCGGCTAAAACCGCCGGTAGTGTGGCCTTGTGCGTCGGTGGTGCCTTGGCAGGTGTAGCAGGTACACGTAGCGTCCGCCGGGCCCATGTCGGTTTTGTGCCGTGCGTTGCGCACTTTCAAATCGCCAAATCGTGTAAACAAATGGCCGTTGCGCGCGTTGCGTGTGGGCATCACGCAGTCAAACATGTCGATGCCGTTTTGCACGCCAGCAATTAAATCTTCGGGTGTGCCCACGCCCATCAGGTAGTGCGGCTTGTGGGCGGGCAGCTTGGGGCCAATGTGCTGCAGAACGCGCATCATGTCGTCTTTTGGCTCGCCCACGCTCAGGCCGCCCAGTGCGATACCGGGGAAATTTAACGCTTCCAGTGCGGCCAATGATTCATCACGC
>JAYTPK010000223.1:0-4742 GCA_043747295.1 Polaromonas sp.
GCCGTATTTTTTTAAATTCTTGTTTTTTATTCTTTCCCTTTTTTGAACGCAGAGGACGCGAAGGTTACGCATAGAACGCAAAAGAAGATAAAGAAAAAATACCAAAAAGATATACGAAGATGATAGGGCAGGTTTAGTTAGTCGCCGTATTTTTTTAAATTCTTGTTTTTTATTCTTTCCCTTTTTTGGTATTCCTTCTGCGCCCTCTGCGAGACCTTCGCGTCCTCTGCGTTCAAAAAATCCCCGTATTCCTTTCCCCACAAAGATTCCACTAGAGACAAGACAAAGTTATGGCACGCGAAGGCAATTTAGACGCTCCTACCCGGCACCCGATTGACTGGAAAGGGCCGGACTATTACAACGAAGAAGCTACCTTGCATGAGATGGAGCGTATCTTTGATATTTGCCATGGCTGCCGCCGCTGTGTGAGTTTGTGCGGAAGTTTCCCCACGCTGTTTGATCTGGTCGATAACAGTAAAACTATGGAAGTTGACGGCGTAGACAAAAAAGACTATTGGTCCGTGGTAGACCAATGCTATTTGTGCGACCTGTGCTACCTGACCAAGTGCCCCTACACCCCACCTCACGCATTTAACTTGGACTTTCCGCACACCATGCTGCGCGCCAAAGCCATTAAGTTTGAAAAAGGTGAAGTTAAAGCCTCTGAAAAATTCTTAGCCAGCACCGATGTGCATGGCCAGTTTGCAGGCATCCCTATCGTGGTGCAAGTGGCCAATGCGGTGAACAACACCAAGCCCGCCCGCGCCGCGATGGAAAGCGTGTTGGGCGTTGACAAAGATGCCTGGCTGCCCGCATTGGCTACCAAAAAATTTCGCAAATCTGCCCCTAAGGCCAAAGCTACCGTTGTGAACAACGGCACCAAAACACCTGGCAAAGTGGCCATCTACAGCACCTGCTACGTTAACTACAACGAGCCCGGCATCGGCCACGATTTGCTGAAAATCCTTGACCATAACGACATTCCGTTCGAGCTGGTGAGCGCAGAGAAATGCTGCGGTATGCCTAAGCTGGAGTTGGGCGATTTAAAGTCAGTCAACTCCAGCAAAGAGGCTAACATCCCCGTGCTGGTGAAGTATGCCAAAGAAGGCTACGCCATTTTGAGTGCGGTGCCGTCCTGCACCTTGATGTTCAAACAAGAAATCCCGCTGATGTACCCGCAGGAGGCCGATGTGCAACTGGTCAAAGAAGCCATGTGGGACCCGTTTGAATACCTGATGGCGCGCAAGCGTGACGGTTTGATCAAAACTGAATTCCCTGTCAGCCTAGGCAAAATCAGCTACCAAATCCCGTGCCATGGCCGGGTGCAAAACATTGGCAAAAAGACCGAAGAAATGCTCAAAATGGTGCCCGGCACCTATGTGCAAACCAACGAGCGCTGCAGCGGCCACGCAGGCACCTTCGGCGTGAAAAAAGCCACCCACCAGCAGGCCATGAAAATTGGTAAACCGCTGTTTAAAAAAATGGCTGACCATCCAGGCTCGGGCGCTGCTGCTGACGGCACTGTGGCTGTGGCTGCAGGCCTGCCAGACTTCATCAGCTCAGACTGCCCACTAGGCGGTCACCATATAAAGCAAGGCTTTGAAGTGAATAAGCTAGGCGAGCCTGAGCTGGCGCATCCGCTGACTTTGGTGCGCACGGCTTACGGGTTGAAGTAATTTTGTATTATTCGAAAGTGTTAAAGAATTTTTGAACGCAGAGGACGCGAAGGTTACGCAGAGAACGCAAAAGAATACCGAAAGAAGAAAAAATAAAGGCAATTCGATTAGATTAGATTAGATTAGATTTAATTCGATCGACGACCTCTCGCCACAGTTGATGTCTCAATGCTATTTTTGGTTTTATTTTTGTATTTTCTTTTCTGCGTCCTCTGCGAAACCTTCGCGCCCTCTGCGTTCAAAAAATGAACCCGCACCCGAACACGCATTCAAAAATTTAGGAAGTCACCATGCAATTAACCGGCAATATCACCCCCGACAACCTCATGAGCCTAGAGGCGTATCACAAGTACCGCAAAACGCACAAAGACGCTGTGCTGGCGCATCGCAAGCTGCGCAGTGTGCACTTGGGCGACCATTTGCATTTGCAGTTTGAAAGTGAGACCACCATTCGCTACCAAATTCAAGAAATGCTGCGCATTGAAAAAGTCTTCGAAGAAGAGGGCATCTTGCAGGAGATCGAAGCCTACGCCCCACTGGTACCCGATGGCACCAACTGGAAGGCCACCATGATGATTGAGTACCCCGATGTCAACGAGCGCACACGCGAGCTGCGCCGCCTTATCGGCGTCGAAGACCGCATGTTTGTCGAGGTAGAAGGCCACCAGCGCGTGTATGCGATTGCCGACGAAGACCTAGACCGTGAAAACGACGAGAAGACTTCAGCCGTGCATTTTGTGCGTTTTGAATTTACCCCCGCTATGGTGGCCGCGCTCAAAGCAGGCGGTGCTTGCAAGATGGGGTGCGACCATACCAACTACCCAGCGCATACCGAGATCAAGGCGGAAACGCTGACATCGCTAGTGGGTGATTTGAAATAAAACTAATCTGCCTACTATAAATTTAATAGCTGCTTGAGCAGTAAATACTTGGACTACAAGCATATTTCATTGATAAATTGTGCTTTTCAGCGTAGTTTTAATATTTACAGTTTTACTGTCGAGCTGACCGCACATTCGCAGGTGCGGCCTGCGGGTGGCTGGTGCGCCAGGGGTTAATGTCTAGCCCGCCACGGCGTGTGTAGCGTGCGTACACGGCCAGCTTGATGGGCTGGCAGCGGGCCATGATGTCGGTGTAGATACGTTCTACACATTGCTCATGAAACTCATTGTGGTTGCGAAAACTCACAACGTATTGCAGCAAGCCAGCTTGGTCAATTTGTGGGCCGCTGTAGCTGATTTGTACGCTGCCCCAGTCGGGCTGGCTGGTAACTAGGCAATTGCTTTTTAGCAGGTGGCTGACCAAGGTTTCGGTAACGGGTTTCTCATGGGTGGCGGCGGTCAGCAGATCGGGAGTGGGGGTGTAGTGGTGGCAGTCTAGGTCTAGGCGGTCTAGCTGCACGCCGTCTAGCTCGATGACTTTTTCTGATGCAAATAGCTCGGAAGGTATCAGTTTGACACCTACACGCGCATCCTTACCTTCGGTGGGTTGCCACGCTGCACGGCCTAAGTCTACGGCAATGCGTTCACGCACTTCGTCTATGCTGTTAAACCGTGTGTTGTTAAAACTGTTGAGGTATAGCTTAAAACTTTTACTCTCCACAATGCAGGGTGTCTCGCAGGGCACGGTGATGTGGGCCAGTGCTATTTGCGGTTTGCCGCGCGGGTTAAGCCAGCTTAGCTCGTAGGCTGTCCACAGGTCTGCACCCATGAATGGCAAGGTGGCTTTGATGCCCAGCTCGTCGCGCTTGGTTTGGCGTGCGATGGGGAACAGCAGCGAAGCATCGTACTGGTCAATGTAGGCGCTGGACTTGCCTAGCTGCGACTGCTCGGGTTGGTTACTAGCTGGGCTAGTGGCAGGGTTTGATGGCAGTGTCATGGTAGGGCTGCTCACATTGCAGTGGAAACAGGAGCTGATGCAGCAGGGCTATGCGCTGCAAAAAAAGTCAGTATAGGTGGTAACAGCGCGCTGACCACACCGGGCGCTAGGTCATGGCCCATGCCCTCAATGCCCACCATCTGCGCGCCCGCTATGCGGCGCGCGGTGTCCTCGCCGCAAGCGTAGGGCACCAGCGGGTCTGCCCTGCCGTGCAGCACCAGCGTGGGGCAGCGCAGGCTGTGCAACTGCTTGGCACGGGTGGTGTCGGCAGCGATAGCTACCATCTGGCGCAGTGAGCCTGCCGGGTGGTTGCTGCGGGCCAAGCTGGCTGCAACGCGCGCATGCAGCAGCTGCGGGTCCGTGGGAAAACCGGGGCTGCCAATGATGTTAAAAAGGCGCACGCCATGGGCAATAAGCGCGCTGGTGTGGCTGGCCTTGGGGCGCGACATCAGCGCGCGCATGACCATGGGCTGGGGCTGCGGCAGGCCGCGCGCGCCAGTAGTGCTCATGATACTGGTCAGGCTAAGGGCGCGCTGCGGAGCCAAAAGCGCCAAGCGCTGCGCAATCATGCCGCCCATCGACGCGCCAACAATGTGGGCCTGCGCTATACCCAGCCCATCCAGCACGCCCAGTGCGTCAGCAGCCATGTCTTGCAGGCTGTAAGGCGGCTTAATGGCAACGCCAAGGCGGTGCTTTAGCGCGGCAAAAAGCAGATTAGGTGTACCTAAATGGTCAAAGTGCTGCGACAGGCCAATGTCGCGGTTATCAAAGCGAATCACGCGGTAGCCTGCAGCTACCAAGCTGTTGACTAAAGGCAGTGGCCACGCAATCAGCTGCATGCCTAGGCCCATGATCAGCACCACCACTGGGCCTGTACCACCCGTGTCTTCTACCTCTAATGAAATACCGTTTACTATTAATTTCATAGCTAACTATTCAATAAATACATGGACTACCGGCCTATTTGATACCTAAAACACTCTTTAGAAGACACTTAGGGCAGATGAGAGCCTGTTAATCGAGTGATTGCACCATCGCGTCCAGTAGTGCCTCAGCCGGCTGTGCGCCCGAGAGAACGATTTTATGATTGAAGATAAAAAATGGCACCCCGGTGATGCCCAGTTCGCGCAGCTTGGAATCGTGTTGGGCGATGTGCTGCAGCGCAGTTGGGTCTTGCAGGCGGGCAAT
>JAYTPK010000224.1:0-8893 GCA_043747295.1 Polaromonas sp.
GCTGGCAAGCAACCCGAGCGTGGAGCAAATGCAACTGGTGTTCAAAGAGCTCAGCGTGAAAGACAAAGGCGCTGCCAAGCCCCTGCGCGAAAAACTTGATGAGATCAAACGCTCGCATGCGCAAGAGCATATTGCCACTGAGTGGGCCGACAAAGCCAACGCCTTGCTATCTGGCAGCAAACTGAACATTGCAGATGCTTTGGGCTGGCAACGTGACGCCGCCAAAGCTGGTGCGCCATTGTCTAAAGAACCTTTGGCCAGCGTGAAAACGCAACTGGCCGAACGTGTGAAACAAATTGAAGACCTGCAGCATCGCGCCCAAGTGCAGCGCGAGGCCGCACTGTTGATGGCCCAGCGCATTGAAGTACTGTCTACCAAGCCACTGGCCGACGCGCAAGCCGCGTGGGATGTGCTGCGCGGCGACGTAGCCCAGTGGCAAACCCAAACCGACGCTATGGCGCAAGATGTGCAATGGCCCAGCATCGACATTAAGCTGGCCCCACAGTTAGACAACGCGCGCCAGCAACTGCTGACGTTATGGGACGCTTTTCAAGCTGCTGTCGCCCAGGCCGTAGCCGCCTTGGGCGACAAAGCCGCCCCGCTGCCCGCTGTGCCCGTATGGGCCGAGGCCATTCGTGTTGCGCGCGGCGAGGCCGAGCCTCGGCCTGAAAAAGTAGCCAAACCTAAAATTGACCCCGAGGTGCGTGCCCAAGCCACTAATACTGTGCGCGACTTGCTAGCCAAACTAGAGCATGAACTGGCCGAAGGCCATGGCAAAGCCAGCGTAGGTGCAGCCAATGCGGTGCGCGCTGCCCTGAAAGAACATGGCGCGCACATTGGCGACAAACTTGACGCCGCAGCCCAACACGCCTTGGGCGCAGCGGGCGAGCTGGAGGGCTGGCAGCGCTGGCGCGCCAACCAAATCCGTGAAGACCTGACCGTTCGGGCTCAAGCATTGGTGGCCAAGCCCTTGGGTGGCCGCAAGCAGCAAGACGCTGTGCGCCAGCTGCGTGACGCGTGGAAGCAAACCGATCAAGGCGGCGTGCCTAACCATGGCATGTGGAAGCGCTTTGACGATGCCTGCAACGAAGCCTATAAATTAGTCGAAGCTTGGCTTGAGAAAGTCAAAGCCGAAGAAGGCGCACACAAAGCCCAGCGCTTGGTGATGATTGAAGAAATCAACACTTGGGCTAGCGCCAACGCCGCCCGCACCGACTGGAAAGACGTCAACCGCGAGCTGCACAACCTGAGCGAAAAATGGCGCAACGGCGGCCATGTAGGCGAGAAAACTTTTGCCGAACTGCAGCCCCTGTACAAAGCCGCTATCAAAGCAGCCCATGGCCCGCTAGAAGCCGCACAAACCGCCAGCTTGGCCCGCCGCAGCGCCATGATTGACGAGGCCAAAGTGCTAGGCGCGCAACCCATGATGCGCATTGACGCGGTGAAAAGCCTGCAACAGCGCTGGCAACATGAGGCGCAAAGCGTGCCCGTGGAGCGCAAGCAAGAGCAAAAACTGTGGGACGCTTTTAGAAAGCCGATTGACGATGCTTTTAACCGCAAAAGTGCCGAACGCGAGCAAGCCGCCGCCGTCATGAGCGTGCACGACAAGGCCGTGCTAGACGCTGTAAAAGCCGTAGACGAAGCCAACGCCAGCGGCGACGCAGGCAAAATTCGCGCTGCAATTGCCGGGCTAGAAGCTGCTGCACGCGGCCAAGCCGCCGCAGTCGCCGCCGATGCCACTGACGCTATCATTGCTGCAAAAAACGCATCAAATTCTGCAGAAAATACCGCTGTAGTCCAAGTATCTACTACTCAAGCAGCTACTGAAACTGTAGCAAATGAAAGTGCAGATGAAAATGCAAATGCAAATGCAAATGCAAATGAAGAGGCTGGTGCCACACCACAAGCAACCCCTGCAGCAGTAAGCGACGATGCCGCCACTGCACCAGCCGATGCAGTGCCTGCTGAATCAGTATCCGATGCGTCTGTGGAATCATCCGAGGAGTCCTCTGTTGAAGCTGCAGCCGAACCTGAACCTGCCGCTGCACCTGCTGCCCCGGTCAAAGTGGCCAAGCCCGTCATCGCCATGCGCGGTGGCGACGACCGCCCAGGTGGCAAACGGGCCGAGGCAGCACCTGCAGGCCGTTTTGGTGATAAAAAAGGCGGCAAGTTTGGTGAACGCAGTGGCCCTGGCGGTAAGCCCGGCGGCCCAGGCGCTGGCGGGCGTGACGGTGGACGTGATGGCGCACGCGGTGACAGCCGTGGCGCACCTGCTGGCCGGGACGGCGCAGGCCGCTTTGGCGACCGCGCAGGCTTTGGCGCAGACCGTGGAGGTGACCACATGGAAGATCGTGGCCCACGTTTGTCCAACACCGCGTTTTACGCCCAGCGCGACGCGCTAGACCGTGCGCAAGCTACGCTTAAAAAGTTAGCAGCCCAAGCCCATGGCGAATCTCTCACGTCTTTGATGACCGCATGGGAGCAGCGCCAAGCCGACGGCCTACCCACGGCCCAAGAACTAGGCCGTAACGTCAGCCCAGCCGCCCGCACCGCATGGGCCAGCGCCGTAGGCACCGCGCCCGCAGCTAAGGTTGATGCCGACACCGCACTGCTGCGCCTAGAGATGGCCGCTGACGTGCCCACGCCTGCAGAGCACATCAGTGCGCGGCGCATGTTGCAACTGCAACTGCTCACCAAGCGTAATGACCCAGCCCCACTAGACACGTGGGCTCTGGACACTACAGCGGTGCTCAGCAGCGCATTTGATGCTGCTAAAGCACGTCGTTTGCAAGCTGCTTTAAAGACATTTTTGCGCTAAATAGTTTTAGCCATTCGTGGCTTTAGAAAATGGCTGACTGGGTAACTGGTCAGCCATTTTTTTGTTGAAATGGGCTGTAGTCTAAGTATTCATTACTCAAGTAGCTATCAAATTTGTAGTATTTGTGCAGACTCAGGCGCTGCAGTCGCTACCAGCTCTACCAATACACCCGGCGGTAATGCACTGTGAACACAGCTGCGCTGCGGCCAATGCGTGGGGTCGGCGCCTATCCATACTTGCCAAATCGCATCAAAGGTATCGCGGTCATTCGCATGGGCCAAAATCACTTGAACCGACAAAATATGGTTGCGTGATGAGCCGGCTTCGCCCAAAAGTAGCTCCAGCAATGCCAGGCTTTGATTGACTTGCGAAGGGAAGTCTGATGAGTTGTCCATGGCATTGGCCACCGCCCACACCATGCCGCTGTAGCTTACGCAGCTGCTGCGCAAAGGGTAGCAATTAGTAACTAAGCTGCGCTATCGAGCGTAAGTTATCTGCCGTGGTAGTTGGCAAGCCGAAAAATTCTAAGTAAGCAGGTATCTGCTCAAACAGCATATCAGCGCCTACCTGCGTGCGGCAGCCGCGCGATTGTGCTGCTTTTAAAAACGCGGTGTGTTCGGTCTTCATCACCACTTCGCCTACAAAGGTAGTGGCCTCTAGGCGCCTTATGTCCACAGGCAATGGGTCGCCATCGTTCATGCCCATGGGTGTGGCGTTCACTACCAAATTAAAGCCTGCTGGGTCATTAGAGCTGGTGGCGACCTCGATAGCGGGATAGTGCTTGTGCAAACGCGCACCCAGCGCTGCGGCTGAGGCGGAGTTTACGTCGTACAAAGCCATCGCGCTAATACCCTCTGCGGCCAGCGACGCAGCGATGGCGCAGCCCACACCGCCACTGCCCACCACCAGCACGCGCGCGCCGCGCAGCTGCAGGCCTTTGCGCAGCACGCCGCGCACAAAGCCTGCGCCGTCAAACATGTCGCCTACCAGTTTACCGTCCGCTGTGCGTTTGACAGCATTGCACGCACCCGCTACCAGCACGGTAGGCGTCACTTCGTCGAGCATAGCTACGGTGGTCACTTTGTGCGGCATGGTGATCAAAGCACCTCGAATGTTAGTCAGCCTAAAAACGCTGCGCAAAAACGCGGGGTAATCTTGCGCTTGGCAGCCCATGGGTACGACCACGGCGTTCACCCCTGCTTGCGCAAAATAGGGGTTGTAGATCATTGGCGACTTGAAGGTGTGCGTGGGGTAGCCGATGTGGGCTATCAGTTCAGTGTGGCCGTTGATCTGCATGGTACGGTGAGAGAGCAAAAAATTAAACGGAAAAGCGCAAAAATCTGTGAGCCAATAAGTGCTTTACTTTTTGGCAGCGTGCACCGCATTGACTGCAGCGCGCAGTGCCAGCAAATAACTGTCGGCACCAAAACCGCAAATCTGACCTTTCACAATTTCGGCAAACACCGACTTGTGGCGAAACTCTTCGCGCGCGTGGATATTGCTCATGTGCAGCTCCACAATCGGGCAGGTGAGAATGGCCAACGCATCACGGATGCCGTAGCTGTAGTGTGTCCAAGCGCCTGCGTTGATTAACACGGCGTCGGCTTTGTCGACAAACGCCTGGTGGATACGGTCGCACATGGCGCCTTCGTCATTGGTTTGAAAGTGCTGCACTGTGGCACCCAGCTCTTTACCCAGCTTGGCCAGGCTGGCGTTAATTTCGTCCAGCGTGATGGTGCCGTACTGCGCTGGGTCGCGCTTGCCAAACATATTGTGGTTAATGCCATGGAGCATGACGATGTTCATAGTGTTCCCTTGTGTGTAAAAGTTCAAGTGGTGGTGCTAACCATCTGCCCAGATAGGGCTGACTGCATGATAGCCTCGGTGATGCGCAGATTGTTCAAGCCGTCCAGCGCGCTGACCAAGGGCGTGGCCTGTCCGCGCGCTACTTGGCCAAAATGCTCCATTTGTAGCTTAATGGGGTCGTCGCGCACCATAGCCACGGTGCTTTGCTCAAATGGCTTCCACCACGAGTGGTCTTGGCGGTGGCCATAGGTTTTAAGCCGCATGGTGGGCACAGACAAACTGCCACTGGTGCCGCTTATCACATAGCAGTCTTCATCATCGTAGCTGGGGTAAGCGGTGTTCTCCTGGCTAGTTTGCTCCCAGCTGCGGGCGCTGGCGGCAGTGTCGCTGAGCATAAACGTGCCCAGTGCGCCACTGGCAAAACGCAGGTTCATAGCCACGGTGTCCTCCACCGCAAAACCACGCACAGCATTGGACGCAAAAGCCTGCACGGCAGTAATGTCGCCGCACAGCATGCGCAGGTTATGCACTTCGTGGATCATGTTGAGCAAGATGGGCCCTGCACCCAGCTCGCGCCGCCAGGGGCCGTCGTCAAAATAATGGTCGGGTTTAAAAAATAGTGCACTGCCCATCACACAAACCAGGCGGCCCAGCTTGCCAGACTGCACTACCTTGCACGCCTTGGCCATGATGGGGCTGTGGGCGCGGTGGTGGCCAACGAGCAGCTTGGCTTTTTTAGACTCTACTGCGTCTACCAATTGCTGGGCTTGCGCTACGGTGGGGGCGATGGGCTTTTCTAGCAGCACAGGCAAGCCTGCACTCATGCATTGCAGCGCTTGCGGCACATGTAGGGCGTTAGGAGTGGCCAGCACAATAGCATCACAGCACTGTGCGGCTAACAGAGCGTCAAGCGATGTGTACAGCGGCACGCCTGCGCGGGCCGCAAGGGCAGCCGCAGCGGGCGCTGGGTCTACCACGGCTGACAATACCACCGTACCTGACTGCTGGGCTGTCGCCATATGGGCTTGGCCAATATAGCCTGTGCCAGCTACAGCAATCCGGGTACGGGGCATGGTGGCAAATTACTTGCGTACTTTACTTGCGTAAGTTACTTACGTACTTTGGCAAGTTCAGCCAGCAAGTCGTTCACCGTGTCTGCGCCTACGTTGGCAGCATACTTGGTGATCACTGGCTTCATTTTTTCTACAAACTTGTTGACTTCAGCTGGTGGAAACTCGGTAACTTGCATGCCCTTGGACTTCAAAGTCTCCAAGTCTTTGGCCACGGCATCGCGCGAGGCTTTGCGCTGGAATCCAGTCACTTCGTTGACCGACTCTTGCAACAGCTTTTTCTCGTCGGCGCTTAAAGTGTCCCAAAACTTCTTGCTGATCATCACCGACTGTGGGTTGTACACATGGCGGGTAATGGCCAAGTATTTTTGCACTTCAAACATTTTGGCAGCGGCAATGGTAGGGATAGGGTTTTCTTGGCCATCGACTGCTTTGTTCTCCAGCGCGCCATACAGCTCAGGGAAGGGCAGTGGCGTGGGGTTGGCGTCCAGCGCCTTGACCCAGTCCAGGTTAATCGGGTTAGGAATAACGCGAATCTTCAGGCCCGCAATATCTTCCACTTTGAGCAAAGGCTTTTTGCTGTTGGTCATGTTGCGAAAACCCAGCTCCCAGTAGGCCAAGCCAACAATGCCTTTTTCTTCCAGCTTGCCGTGCATCTTTTTGCCAAATGGTCCGTCCACTACAGCGTCAGCCTCTTTCTCGTTGGCAAACATGAACGGAAAGTCGTAAATTGCAAACTCTTTAGCTTGGCTGGCCAAAATGCCTGAGTTCATCACGGTCATCTCAATCGTGCCGCCTTGCACACCGCTGACGTGGAACTGGTCGTTACCCAGTTGTGCTGATGGGAAGTTGTTGACCTTGATTTTGCCTTTGGACTTGGTGGCTACCAGCTCGGCAAACTTGTCCATCGCCTGCACGATAGGGTGGCCTGGCGCGTTTTGGGTGCCAAACTTGATGGTGCGCTCGCGGATGTCTTGTGCGCTGACCAAGCCAGCGGCCGCCAAAGCTACGGTGGCCAAAACGGTTTTAACAAACATACGTTTCATACTCATGTCTCCAGAAAAATCAAAGTACGCAAAACTAAAAACGCGTCGTGTGGCGTACAGGTTCACACGCTGTGTTGGGGAATGACTCATCACCTAAAACTAACCGCCCAAGAATTTAGCGGGCCAAATCACAATTTGTGGAAACAGCACCATTAAAAACAGCAAAACAAACTGCGCAAACATAAACGGCATCACGCCTCGGGTCACATCGTCCATGCTGATTTTGCCCACGCCAGCTACCGTATTGAGCACGGTGCCCACAGGCGGCGTGACCAGGCCAATCGCATTGTTGATGATAAACAGCACCCCAAAATACACCGGGTCAATGCCTGCGGCCTTGACCAGCGGCATGAGCACCGGGGTGAGAATCAAAATGGTGGGTGTCATGTCCATGGCGGTGCCCACAATCATCACAATCACCATGATGCAAAACATCAGTAGTCGCGGGCTGTCCAGCATGGGCTGCAGCAAAGCGGTAAGCTGCGCGGGCAGCTGCGCCACGGTAATCATCCAGGCCGACACCATGGCTGCAGCCACCAAGAACATTACTACCGAGCAAGTTTTGGCGGCACTGACAAAAATGGGCAACAGTTGTTTGAATTTGATTTCACCGTAGATAAAAATAGACACCAACAGAGCGTAAACCGCTGCTACTACGGCAGATTCAGTGGGCGTGAAAATACCAAACTTTAAGCCGCCCACCACAATCATGGGCAGCACAAGAGCCCAGGTGGACTCTTTTAAAGCAAACAGCACTTCAGCGCGCGTCTTGCGTGGCGGCGGCGTAACCTTGTCTTTGCGCACCAAAATCCACCAGGTAATCCACAGCGCAACACCCAGCAACAAACCGGGTACGATGCCCGCTAAAAACAGCTTGCTGATCGACACGTTGGCCGATACGCCGAAAATAATAAACGCAATGCTGGGCGGAATGATGGGGGCAATGATACCGGCTGACGCGATTAAACCCGCCGAGCGTGCTTTGTCGTGACCCGCAGCTACCATCATGGGCAGCAACAGGGCCGACAACGCTGCTGCGTCGGCCACAGCCGAGCCAGACAACGCCGCCATAATGCAGGCCGCCACAATGGCCACATAGCCCAAGCCGCCGGGGATATGCCCCACCAGTGCCATCGCCAAGTTGACGATGCGCTTGGACAAGCCTCCCACGTTCATTACTTCACCCGCCAACATAAAGAACGGTACGGCCAGCAGCGGAAAGCTGTTGGCGCCTTCGATCACGTTTTGCGCCAGAATTTGCGAATCCCACATGCCCATCTGCAGCATCAACGCCGCACCAGACAGCAGAAGTGAAAAAGCAATCGGTATGCCCAGCGCCATAGCGCCCAGGAGAGAGACTAAAAATACAAGAATAGTCATGGTGTCAGTTGGTAATGTTGAGTAGGCTTAAGGGTTAGCTTAAGATTGACCGTGCGGCACGTCTTCCGACTCTCGAATGCCAATCAGCTCGTCCTTACCCATTTGGCCAGTGACCAAGCGCCACAGATCACGCGCGATGATCAAGCCACCGAGCACTGAGAACATCAAGCCCGTCATAAAAAAGTAGCCCATCGACACTTCCATGGCGGCGCTGGTAGAAGACCAGTTAATTTTGGTTTGCTCCCAGGCACCTTTGAACAGCACCGCACACATGGCCAGCATGGCGATGTAGGTAATGCCTAAGCAGATTTTTTTGCCGTTAATGCCAAGTCGCGATATCAGCATGTCCGTGCCCAAGTGGCCGCGCTCCTTCAGTGCCACTACTGCGCCCATAAACGTCATCCACACAAACAGCCAGCGTGACAGCTCTTCAGAGATCGCAATGCCCGAGTTAAAGGCATAGCGCAACACAACGTTGCCAAATACCAGCACCACCATCAGCGACATGCAGGCCGCCATGCCGTAGTCCAGCGCGCGGCAGTAACGATTGATCAGGTTATTGAGCATAGGTTGAAATTTTCAATCCAAAGTCAGGTTAAATCTAAATGTACTAACTGGTTAATTTTGAATGATAGGTGAATACCCTGAAATTCTCTAATTAGTCCGTCTAAAGGCTAGAACACGTTGGCATAGCTACTTGCGCACAAAGCGCACCACCATCTCCACCACGCTGTCGCGTCGCACTGTAATAGCCTGTGGAGACTGGGTATTGC
>JAYTPK010000225.1:0-1626 GCA_043747295.1 Polaromonas sp.
GCGTTAACTCGGATTTTCTTGCCTTCGGTTGTAATAGCCACAATCTCGCCACCTGCCCCGCCGTCGGGCACAACAGCTTCTTTAATGCGCTTGGCTTTAATTTCTTCCAGAAATTCCGAGTAGGGCATAGTGTTGCTACCAGCCCCACCTTTACCCTCAAATTGCTTAAATACGGTAAACAGTACAAGCGCTATCACTAGCCAGACTGCAACTTTAGAAAACCATTGGTTATTGTTCAAAGCAAACGCTCCATGGGCACTATGCCCTATGCATACACAGATATGTCATATTTTAGGCTTTTCAAGTCGGGTTTTAGCAGTTTCCGGGGGTAACAAGTAGGTTTGAAGGGCTATTGCGCAGCGATTTAGGTGATTTCGCTCACGCTTGGCTGCTGGCTACTGCTTTCGACATATGGTGTTCCCAGCCAATACGGCCCTGAACACGCGCCCCGTGCTGTTGAAAACCAGCCTTGGCGTACGCGCGAATGCCTGCTGCGTTGTCTTCGTCTACTGACAAAATCAGTGACCGTACTTCAGGCCAATTTTGTACAACCCAGCTTGGTAACACCTGCAATGCTGCACCACCTAGGCCTTCGCCTTGCCGCGGTTGGTCTATGCGCATGGCTGCGATGGTTGCGGCAGTGGGGCTGGCCCAGTCAGGGTTTTTTGACCTGCGCTTAAGCAGTAAAAATCCAACTATGTGCGCTTGTATCTCAACAGCAAGACCGGCTACATCATCATCGGTGCCTGCTTGGCAATGCTCTAAGGCGCGGTCTATCGTGCCTGCGTATTCCGATTGCTGTTCGCTGATGCCTAGCTGACGCACCACTGTTTGCTCTGTGAGCGTTAAATCTTGCCAGCGCTTGAGCACCAGTGTGTTGGCAAAAGTCATGTCAAATGTTTGCAACTATTTACAACACACGCGGTATGCTTGGCTTTGCGACTTCGTACCTGCGAGCTAACAGGTTTAACTTACCAGCGACTTCAACCCCATTCCCACCAAAAACGTCTCGGATGATTTGTCGCGGCTGGACTTGGGTTTAAAGGGTTTGACGACTTTAAAGGTGGCTCTGAATAGCTTGACTAGCGGGTCGTACGCACCGCCGTGGAATAGCTTGACCACCAGTGCGCCTTCGGGTTTGAGCTGGGTTTGGGCAAAGTCTACGGCCAGCTCGATCAGCCCGATAATGCGGGCAGCGTCTGCCGAGGCGATGCCGGACAGGTTGGGCGCTATGTCGCTGACCACGACATCTACCACGCGCAGGCGCTGTGTGTATGGCTGGGTGTGTGGCTGTGAGGGCGGTACGTCATTTACAGGTTTTTTAGCATCGTTTTTTAATGCTAAATCGGCTTGTAGCCCAAGTAGATTCTGCTCAACCAGCTTCACTTTCGATAGCAGTTCATCCAGCGTAGCCTGCTCGGTGAAGTCGCCCAAAATAAACTGTACGCCTTCTACAGGATCCATCGGCAAAATGTCCAGCGCAATGATGGTGCCGTTCAGCGCGCCCACTGCTGCCCCGGTGGGCGACAGGCGGCGGCGCACGTACTGGCTCCACGCGCCAGGGGTGCTGCCCAAATCGACCACCACGTGGCCGGGTTTGATGAGCTTGAAAGTTTCGTCGATTTC
>JAYTPK010000226.1:0-22325 GCA_043747295.1 Polaromonas sp.
ATCAGCTGCAGCAGCGCTGCCCTGAGATTCGCGCACAAAGCCAAGGGCCTGTTCGAACCTAGAAACCTCGATGCGGCATGGGTCAATGGTGGCAACAAGCTTTGGAGCTGTCGTGGTCTGCGCTATGCTTGAACAGCTGATCAAAAGGGTGACCGCTAGGGCTGCGAAATTCAAAATAATTTTCATAAGTTTTAGTTTAATTAAATTACTGCAGTGCAACAATATAAAAAATACCGTTCTGCCAACTATGTCACCGAACTCGCGTAATCCACCACTTTCAGTCCGCACAGACCTGCCAACTAATTCACACGGTGTGTGGCCGCTGCTACGCACCTTCTCGTGGCAAGAGGTGCTGCACCACCCGTGGCGCACTGCGGCAGCTGTGGTAGCTATTACTTTAGGAGTAGCGTTGGCTTTTGCGGTGCATTTAATCAATGCCAGCGCGCTGAGTGAATTTTCTAGTGCGGTACGCGCTGTTAATGGCCAGCCTGACCTAGAGCTGCGTGCTTCTAGCGGCAACCTGGACGAAAACATATACGCCCGCGTAGCCCAACACCCCAGCATAGACCTGGCCAGCCCGGTGCTAGAAATCAGCACTTACGCGCTAGACGTGCAGGGCAATAAGTTACCGATCAAGGTGCTGGGCTTAGACGCGCTGGTGGCTACCAGTATGTCGCCCGCCTTGATGCCCGTGCCACACGCTGCGACTCTGTCCAAGCCCACTGCATCAAACAACCCCACCGCAGGCGATGAGCGTTTTGCCATGTTCTCGGCCAATGCTGCTTTTTTAAACGCTAATGCACGCCACTTGGCTAACCCTGCAGGCGCTGGCTCAACTTCCGCAGCAGCTTCATCGCTCAGTTTGATCACCGGCCTGCGCAGCACACAGGTGACGGTGGCTGGCAGTGTGGCAGCAGGTGGTGGTGCACTGGCGGTGATGGACATAGCTGCCGCGCAAGATTTGTTTGGCCTGCAAGGCCAAGTTACCCGCATTGACCTGCGGCTAGCAGCAGGCAGCGACAAAGCCGCGCTACTTAAAGATCTAGCCCTACCCGCAGGCGTGCAGGCGCAGGCCCCGGGCGATGCTGAGCAGCGCATAAGCAACTTGTCGCGCGCCTACCGGGTCAACATGACGGTGCTGGCGCTGGTGGCGCTGTTTACTGGGGCGTTTTTGGTGTTCTCGGTGCTGTCGCTGAGCGTGGCCAAGCGTGCGCAGCAAATGGCGCTGCTGGGCGTGCTGGGGCTGACCGCGCGGCAGCGGCTGCACCTGGTGTTGGCCGAGGCAGCTGCACTGGGTGTAGTGGGCAGTGCACTGGGTATTGCACTGGGCACGGCACTGGCGGCGCTGGCCATGCGCCTGCTGGGGGGCGACTTGGGTGGTGGCTATTTTGCTGGCGTGGCACCTTCGCTGCAGTGGGGGCCGCTGGCGGCGCTGGTGTATGCGGCGCTGGGCGTTACAGCATCGCTGGTGGGCGCTTGGTGGCCTGCACGCGCTGCACAGCATTTGCCTTTAGCCCAAACACTAAAAGGCTTAGGCGCTACAGCGCTGCGCAGTAAAGGCGTGCTGATTGCTCTGTTTTTTGTAGCTATTGGAGCAGTATTCATGTGGACTCCAGCCATATTTGGCATACCACTGGGGGCGTATATTGCCATTGGTGCGCTGCTGGTGGGTGGCATTGGCCTGCTGCCACCGCTGGTAGCGCTGGCCTATGACCGTATAGCGCCGTATGTGGCTACCCGCGCGCTACCCATGCTGGCCATAGAGCGTGCACGCCGCGTGCGCGAGACGGCGGCGGTGGCCGTAAGCGGCGTGGTGGCAGCGCTGAGCTTGGCGGTGGCGCTGACGGTCATGGTGGCTAGTTTTCGTACATCCGTGATGCAGTGGCTTGATATAGTGCTGCCTGCGCCGTTGTATGTGCGCACAGCCACCAGCAGCGCTGCGGGCCAAGTGTTGAATTTTTCTAGCGCCCAGGTGCAGGCTATGGGCCAGCTGCCCGGTGTAGCGCGCGTAAGCGGCCTGCGCACTGTGCAGTTGCAGCTTGACCCAGCGCAGCCCAGCGTGATGCTAGTGGCCCGGCCGCTAGACAACCCCGCCGCCGATTTGCCCATGGTGGGCAGTACCGCCCTGCCCGATGCCAGCGTGCCAAAAGGTGCCGTGCCTTTGTACATGAGCGAGGCCATGGTCGATCTGTATGGCGCTAAGTTAGGGGCTGTTTTCCAGTTAAATATGCCTGTAGTCCAAGTATCTACTACTCAAGAAGCTATTAAAAATGTAGCAAATCCTGGTTTTTATGTAGCAGGTATTTGGCGCGACTATGCACGCCAATTTGGCGCTATTGCCATAGACCAAGCTGCCTATGTGCGCATGACGGGCGACGACAAAGTCAATGACCTGTCTGTATGGCCAGCTGACGGCGCAGACACAGCTGCAGTGCAAACAGCCATTAGCAATTACGTTAGCACCCAATGGGCTAAAGATGCAGGCGGTGCGACAGGCAGTGATGGCAAAGCCAGCATTGACATCACCAAGCTAGTGGAGTTTGCCAGCGCCCGTGAGATACGCGATATGTCGTTGCGCATTTTTGACCGTAGCTTTGCCGTCACCTACTGGCTGCAGGCTGTGGCCATTGCCATAGGCTTGTTTGGCGTGGCGGCCAGCTTTAGCGCGCAGGTGCTGGCGCGGCGCAAAGAGTTTGGCCTGCTGGCGCACCTGGGCCTCACGCGCAGGCAAATTTTGCAAGTGGTAGCCAGTGAAGGCGCGGCGTGGACAGCCATAGGCGCCGCTGCTGGTTGCGCGCTGGGTTTATTGGTGTCTTGGATTTTGGTGCATGTAGTCAACCCGCAAAGCTTTCATTGGACGATGGACATGACCATACCGTGGCTGCGCCTTGCATTGCTGTGCCTAGCCGTCATCGCTGCAGGCACCATCACCGCATGGCTAGCAGGCCGCGCAGCCGCTGGGCACGACGCGGTGCTGGCAGTCAAAGAGGACTGGTGATGATTAAACCTTCTTTGCCATCAATTGTTAGCCAATTACCAGGCACAGGCCAACCGCCCGTACCGCACCATAACCCGCCCGTACCGCACGATAACCCGTTCGCGCTGAGCTTGTCGAAGCGTTCTTTAGCGCGCCTAGGCTTGACTCTGGGAGCATCAGCCTTGCTACCCACAGCCCACGCCCTACCCGAGCGTACCCTCGCCTTCCCACGCGACCACGGGGCGCACCCAGACCAACGCACCGAATGGTGGTACATCACCGGCTACGGACAGTCTGAAGGCCGCGACGTTGGCTTTCAAGTGACCTTCTTCAGATCGCGCATTGAAGCCACACAAAGCATGCAGTCGCAGTTTGCAGCCAAACAGCTGCTGTTTGCCCACTGCGCCGTCACCGATGTGCAAGGCAAAAAACTGTGGCATGACCAGCGCATCGCCCGCGCAGGCTTTGGCATAGCGCAGGCCGCAGAACAAGACGCCCAGGTCAAGCTGCGCGACTGGACCCTGCAGCGCAACGCCAGCACCGGTGCCTACAGCGCGCGCATTAAGGCGCGTGATTTTGAATTTGACTTGCAATTTACCCCCAGCCAACCAGTGCTACTGCAAGGCAATAAGGGCCTGTCACGAAAAGGCCCTGACGAAAAGCAAGCTAGCTACTACTACAGCCAACCCCAGCTGCGCGCCACTGGCACCATCACCCTACAAGGCAAGCGCATCGTGCTGACAGATGCATCTAAAGCCACCGCTTGGCTAGACCACGAATGGAGCCAAGAGCTGCTGCACCCCGAGGCCGTAGGCTGGGACTGGGTAGGCATGAACTTGTTTGATGGCAGCGCCCTCACCGCTTTTCAACTGCGCAAAAAAGACGGCTCCAGCTTGTGGACTGGCGGCTCGTTTCGCGCTACATCCAGCAGCGGCCTGCAAACCTTTATAGCCCAACGCGGTGAAGTAGCTTTTCAAGCCCTAAAAGGCTGGGCCAGCCCCGCCACAGGGGCCAAGTACCCCATCGAATGGCTGGTGCGCACCCCAGCTGACTACTACACCGTCAAAGCCATCATCCCCAACCAAGAGCTGGACAGCCGCAGCACCACAGGTGCCATTTATTGGGAAGGCTTAAGTGATGTGTTTGACAGCAATAACAAACACGTAGGCCGTGGGTATTTGGAGATGACGGGGTATGCGGGGGCATTGCGGTTGTAATGATCTAAAACATCATATACAACCCAAAATGATCAATTTAATCATTTTGACTATAATAACCCAGTTAATTGGAGATTAAAAATGCTCACTCTCACTGCTACCGATGCCAAAACCCGATTCGGCCAAGTGCTGCAAAGTGCTTTGGTAGAACCTGTGGCCATTGAAAAAAACGGCCGCGAATTAGCCTTTGTGGTGTCGTCGCAGGAGTACTATCGCCTGCAAGATGCGATACAGCTCAAGCGTGCTGATTTTGATGCTTTTATGGCAGCTATCGACGCACCCGCCAAGCCCAACGCAGCTTTGCTACGCGCACAAAAACGCCACTTAAAAATGCTAACGAGCGCTTAATGCAGTTCGCCATTCGCAGCCTGGACAAACAGGCTGATACTGCAGCATTTGACTGCGGCCAAACCCCGCTGAATGACTATATTCACCGCTACGCCAAACAAGATGTGCGCCGCAACGTAGCCCGCGTCTTTGTCATCAGCCCGCAAGACAGCCTATCGCACGTAGCAGGCTTCTACACCCTGAGCGCTGCCAGCGTGCAATGTACCGAGATGCCAGCGCAGATAGCCAAAAAGCTACCGCGCTACCCCATTCCGGTGGCCTTAGTTGGCAGACTGGCAGTATCACAGGACTACCAAGGCCAAGGTCTAGGATCTGTACTTCTGATAGATGCCTGCAAAAAAGTGCTTCAAGTACGCGAAATGCTAGCGGTTACAGGTGTGCTGGTGGAGGCAAAAAACAGTAAAGCAGCAAGTTTCTATAAACACATGGGCTTTATGTTGTTGAGTTCGCAAGAGCAGCGTCTTTTCTTGCCGATGCAGGTCATACAAAATTTAGTGGGTTGATTGATCCTCCATTTTTATCAACCTCTTGGAGATTTTTAAGTTAGACAACTGCATATGCTTGAGCCTCCTGGACAACCTTGCGCGTCTTCTGCCATTGCCAATGTCCTCTGTAGAGCTATTTTCTATGCCGGCAACAGCACCTTCAACCGAAATTTGTAAATCTGACATATCAAACTACCCTCAAACCCAAGCCTTCAAATACTCATCCCAGTGCGGCTCCGTAGCCGCAAGATTACCCAGCGTTTCTTTCACGTAGTCAATCTCTTGGTCATACTCAGCCTCGGTAAACCCACCGCGCATTTTCTGGAAGCGGGCGTAGACCAAATAGGTGTTCATCACGTCAGTTTCGCAGTAGCGGCGAATGTCGTCGGTTTTGCCAGCCAGGTATTGCGGGTAAACCTGGCTGCCGTCCATGCCCAGCTTGCCCGGAAAGCCGCACAGCTTGGCCATGGCATCTAGCGGGGCGTTGGCTTTGGGTTGGTACATGGCCAGCAGGTCCATCAAATCAAGGTGGCGCATGTGGTAGCGGCTAATGTAGTTGTTCCACTTGAACTCTTTGTCGCCGTAGCTGCCGCCCTCGCCCATCTCCCAATATTTGTCGGCCACCACTCCGTGTTTGAGGCCTCGGTAATGCAGCACGGGCAGGTCAAACCCGCCGCCGTTCCAGCTGACAAGTTGGGGCACGTGTTTTTCAACGATATTGAAAAACTGCTGGATAATTTTGCCTTCGGAGTTGTCGTCTTTATCGACTAATGAATGAATCTTCAGACCATCGGCATTGCGAAACACAGCGCTGATGCACAAGATGCGCTGCAGGTGCAGGGGCATAAAGTCTGATTTATTAGCGGCTTTGCGCTCTGCCGCCCAGGCCTCGTATACCTGCGCGTCGGTATGGTCTGCGGGCGCGTCGCCCAAGGCGCGCAGGCCTGCAATGTCGGGGATGGATTCGATGTCAAATACGAGTACGGGCCAGGTCATAACAGCAGTCTTTACAAGTAAAAAAGCTGCGTAGAACGTGTCCGTTCAGCGCAGCTTGATGGGTTAAGAAAAAATTAACGAGCTGGGTTTAACGCGCTGGTAAGAAGCGCGCAGGGTCTACTGGTTTGCCTTGGCGGCGAATTTCAAAGTGCAGTTTTACGCGGTCGGCATCGCTTTGGCCCATCTCGGCAATCTTTTGGCCTTTGCGTACGTTTTGGTCTTCTTTAACGAGCAAGGTTTGGTTGTGTGCATAAGCGGTGAGGTAGGTGTTGTTGTGTTTCAAAATTACCAAGTTGCCGTAGCCACGCAGCCCAGAGCCTGCATACACTACGCGGCCATCGCCTGCGGCTAGCACGGGGTCACCGGCCTTGCCTGAAATGTCTAGGCCTTTGTTTTTGGCTTCATCAAAGCCAGCAATTACGCTGCCAGTTGTAGGCCAAATCCACGCCACTTCATCGTCACCGCCTGACGATGCTGCGGGCGCTGGCGCAGCGGCTACAGGCGCGGCGGGTGTACTAACGGCAGCAGTAGGCGCTGCAGCAGTGCGCGTGCCTGCTGGGGGAATGCTGCTGCCCACTGCCGGGGCAGGCGGTGCTACGGGGCGCGGAATAAACGCGCCGGGCGTTACATCAGCCGAGGTACCGGGTGCAATCACGCGCAGCACTTGGCCTACTTCAATCAGGTTAGGGTTCTCTAAACCGTTCCAGCGGGTGACATCTTTCCAGTTTTGGCCAGTTTCTAGGCCAATGCGAATCATGGTGTCGCCGGGTTTGACGGTGTAGTAGCCAGGTTTGCCAGCGTTTTCAGCACCGGGTAATGGCTTTATAGCAGCAGGGATGGCCGTTGTCACCGAGGAGGTGCTGCTGCCATTGGAGCTGCTGGGTGTAGCGCTGCCTGCAGTGGGTACGCCACGGTCTTCTACGGGGGCGCGGTTAAGCGATGTGCTGCTGCAGCCTACTAATGACGCACTAAGGACCAAAACAGCCCAAACGCCACAGGATTTGAGAGATGAGAGGGATAAAGGGTGTCGCTGTGGATTCATTCAAACCTCGTTGTGATCACAGGTGGATCAATCAATTACATTACACCCGATTTTAACGGTACAAAGTGCACGGCTTCCAGCACTGTTTGCGTTACACCCTGGGGGGTTTTGTCCAGTACCACCAGGGCCTGTGCGCCTGTGGCCATTACCATAGGGGCCACTATACGGCCACCTATCGCCAATTGGTCTATCCAAGCCTGCGGTATAGCATTACCACCCGCAGCGGCAATGATGCCTGCGTAGGGTCCGCCTTTTTCATAGCCCAGCATGCCATCGCCCAGTAGCAGGTGCAAATGGGCAATTTTGTAGGGGCGCAGGTTCTCGCGGGCTTTGTCGTGCAGGCCGCGCAGGCGCTCGATGCTGTACACCTCGCTGCACAGCTGGGCCAGCACGGCGGCTTGGTAGCCGCAGCCGGTGCCGATTTCCAACACGCGGCCTGTGGACCGTGTTTGCTGTGGGTCGCGGCCTGCGGACCGTGTTTGCTGTGGGTCGCGGCCTAAATGCCGTGTTATCTGTAGATCGCTGCTTGCGCGCTGCGTGGTGGCAGGTGCTTGCAGCGCCTGGCCAAGGCGCAGCAGCTCGATCATCCGGGCCACTACGTTGGGCTTTGAAATAGTTTGCCCCAGGCCAATGGGCAAGCTGGTGTCTTCATAAGCTTGGCCTACTAGCGCGGTGTCGACAAAGCGGTGGCGCTCTACGGTGCGCATGGCATGCAGCAGGGCTGTATCAGTAATGCCCTGCGCCGCCAGTTTGTCGACCATGCGCTGGCGCACGGCGCTGGACTCTAGGCCTATGCCGATACTTATGGCTACAGGGCTGCGCAGGCTGGTTTTAGCGGTTGTAGGGACTTTTTGGGAGGGTTTTTGGCCTGTAGTCCAAGTATTTATTAACTTAGCAGCTATGTTTTTTATAGCGGGCAGTTTGGCAGGAAAGCTGGGGCGGGTCATAGCACGTGTGGCTGCATCAATGCTAAACCCTGCTGCCAGTAGCCCAGGCGCGCGTGGTCGGTCAGGTCGACTTGCAGCGGCGTGATGCTGACGTGGCCTAGGCGGGTGGCTTCAAAATCAGTGCCCGCACCTTCGTCTTTTACCGCGCCTGCAGCGCCTATCCAGTACATGGTTTCGCCGCGTGGACTGGTTTGTTTAATCACAGGCTCTGCAGCGTGGCGGCGGCCCAAGCGGCACACTTTGGGCTGCAAAATGTCTTTTAATTCGCGGTTAGGAATGTTAATGTTCAGCAGCCACGGCTGTTGGTCGGGCTTGATTGTTTTGGCGTAGTGCAGTACCAGCTCGCGCGCTTTGGCCGCAGCGTCATCCAGCTGGCCCCAGCCTTTGTCCACCTGCGAAAACGCTATCGCTGGCACGCCAAACAAGTAGCCCTCCATCGCAGCGCCCACGGTGCCGCTGTAGATGGTGTCGTCGCCCATGTTGGCACCGTTGTTAATGCCTGATACCACCAGGTCTGGCGTGTAGCCCAACAGGCCGGTCAACGCAATGTGCACGCAGTCTGCAGGGGTGCCGTTAACGTATCTAAAACCGTTGTGCGCCTTGTGCACATACAAAGGCGCGTTCAGCGTGAGCGCGTTAGATTTGGCGCTGTTGTTGTGCTCAGGGGCTATCACCTCTACATCGGCCACGTTTTTAAGCGCCTCGTACAAAGCCACGATACCCGGGGCTTGGTAGCCGTCGTCGTTACTAATTAAAATTTTCATAGGCAAATTGTAGGGCGCTAGCGCACCAGTTCGTCCCGCTAGCGACAAAATACCTTGTACCACCCTAGCCCGCGCTAACTGCAGCTTAGCTTTGTCACTATGATGAACGTTTAGCGTATTTTGAACCTGGAGAACCCTATGCAAGCCTGGCTTTGTGAAACCCCCACCGGCATCGACGCCCTGACCTGGAAAGACCTGCCCACCCCCACACCCAAGACGGGAGAAGTGCTAATTGAGATCAAAGCGGCAAGCTTGAACTTTCCCGATATTTTGATTGTGCAAAACAAATATCAGATCAAACCGCCCTTGCCTTTTGTACCCGGCTCAGAATATGCGGGCCTTGTGCAGGCAGTGGGCGACGGCATAACGCATCTCAAAGTAGGCCAGTCAGTGGCTTGCCTTAGTGGCACCGGCGGCTTTGGCACCCACACCATTGCACCGGCTGCGCTGTGCATGCCGCTGCCGCCGGGCTTTGGCCATGTGGACGCAGCAGCATTTATCATGATCTACGCCACCTCGTACCACGCGCTGATTGACCGTGCGCAACTTAAAGCAGGCGAGATTGTTTTAGTGTTAGGCGCAGCAGGTGGCGTGGGTACAGCGGCCATTCAAATAGCCAAAGCACATGGTGCCAAAGTCATTGCCGCTGCATCTACCGACGAAAAATGTGCGCTGTGCACATCCATAGGTGCAGACGCAGTCATCAACTACAGCAAGGGTGATTTGCGCGAAGCGATCAAAGCAGCCACCATCGCACTGGGCGGCAAAGGCGGGCCAGATGTAATCTATGACCCTGTAGGCGGCGACTTTGCTGAGCCTGCGTTTCGCTCTATCGGCTGGCGCGGCCGCTACTTGGTGGTGGGCTTTGCCAGCGGCCCTATCCCGGCGCTGCCGCTGAACTTGGCTTTGCTCAAAGGCGCATCTATCGTGGGCGTGTTTTGGGGCGATTTTGCCAAGCGCGAGCCTAAAGCCAACGGCGCCATGATGATGGAGCTAGCCCAGTGGTATGGCGCAGGCAAGATCAAACCGGTGATAGACCGCACCATGCCCATGAGCGAACTAAAAGCCGCCTATGCATACATGGGCTCGCGCGGGGTGAAGGGCAAGCTGGTGATGGTGAATGCTTAGATTTTTAACTCCTCCTTGGCAATGCATTTGAGCGTTGTTTACTTTGGACGGGCGGCAGGACATATCGCTCCCACTGCTTCACCGTGGTGACCATGGTAGTTTTAAGGCACGTGCGCCGGGTGCGCTGTTATGGCTCAAAGCGCGCGATACCTCACTGCACTGCCCTCAGCCCACGTCCCATAGCAACGAAAAAAAGCAAGACAGTAAATACAGCCCACCAAACCCATATGTCAAGCAAAATATTTCCCATGCAATACCACTACATCGCCAACCAACCAGTCCCCAGCACCTCGGGCCGCACGCTGCCCATGATTGACCCGTCTGACGGCCAGCCGTTTGATGAGATCCAACGTGGCAACGCACACGATGTGGACCACGCAGTGCGCGCCGCGCGCCAGTGCTACACCAGCGTGTGGAGCAAGCTCAGCGGTGCCGAGCGCGGCCGACTGATGATGCGCCTGTCCGTCAAAGTGGCAGAACACGCCGAAGCCTTGGCACTGATTGAGCAGCGCGACTGCGGTAAACCCACCACCCAGGCGCGGGCCGACGCGGCTGCTCTGGCCCGCTATTTTGAGTTTTACGCCGGCGCGTGCGACAAACTGCATGGCGACACCATCCCCTACCAAGACGGCTATAGTGTGATGACCTGGCGCGAGCCGTATGGCGTGGTGGGCAACATCATCCCGTGGAACTACCCCATGCAGATTTTTGGCCGCAGCGTGGGCGGCGCGCTTGCTGCGGGCAATGTGTGCGTGGTCAAGCCCAGTGAAGACGCCTGTTTGTCATTGCTGAAAGTGGCCCAATTGGCCGCTGAGGTGGGCTTTCCTGCAGGCGCTATCAACATCGTCACCGGCTTGGGCCACGAGGTGGGCGACGCGCTGGCACGCCACCCGGGTATTGACCACATCAGCTTTACCGGCAGCCCTAGCGTGGGCACTATCATTCAGCAGGTAGCGGCGCAGCGGCACTGCCCTGTGACGTTAGAGCTGGGCGGAAAAAGCCCGCAAATCGTCTTTGCTGATGCAGATCTAGACGCTGCCGTGCCCACCATCATCAACGCCATTGTGCAAAACGCTGGGCAAACCTGCAGCGCAGGGTCGCGCTTGTTGGTGGACGACTTGATCTACGACAATTTGCTAGAGCGCCTGGGCCATGCGTTTGAGAATTTGCGCGTAGGCCCCGCCAGCATGAATTTAGACGTAGGACCGCTCATCCGCCAAAGCCAGCAGCAGCGCGTGTGGGATTTTTTAAGCGACGCACAGGTAGCCGGCATCCCCATGGTGGCCCAGGGCCGCGTGGTAGACGACGCCCCCGAGAGCGGTTTTTACCAAGCCCCCACCTTGCTGCGCGACGTGCCCGTGGCGCACAGGCTAGCCCAGGAAGAAATTTTTGGCCCCGTGCTGTGCGCCATGTCATTCAAAGACGAAGACCAAGCTATTGAACTGGCCAACGGCACTAAATTTGGCTTGGTCGCAGGCATTTGGACCCGCGACGGCGCCCGCCAGCTGCGCATGGCCCGCCGCGTGCAAAGCGGCCAAGTGTTTATCAACAACTACGGCGCAGGCGGCGGCGTAGAGCTGCCCTTTGGCGGAGTTAAATCATCAGGCTATGGACGCGAGAAAGGGTTTGAGGCGCTGTATGGGTTTACTACGCTGAAAACTGTGGCGATTAAATACTCGTAATCCATCATCGGATTACTATCAAATTTATAGCTGGTTGAGCAGTAAATACATGGACTACAGGGGTATTTAGCTCCCAAATGAGTTGCTTAATGCTTCTAAATGCTGAATCCACCCTTATCTGGCATTTGTTGCTGCCACACAGGTATAAAACACCTCTTCGTAGCTGCGCGCAGCCGCTTGCCAGGTGTGTTGCTGGGCAAAGGCTAGCCCGGCCTGCGCAAGCTGTTGATGGGTATCTGCGCTGTACAAAGCCATATGTAGTGCAGCCTGCAGCGCTTGGGGGTCTTGTGGGTTATCCAGCAGCAGGGCATTTTTGCCGTGGGTGAGCAATGATGCAATGCCGCAATACGCACTACCACTAACCACCACGGGCACACCGTGCGCCATGGCCTCTAGCACTACCATGGCAAATGTGTCTTCTAGCGTGGGGTGGGCCAGCACATTGGCGGCGCAATAGACAGGGCTGACATCGCTTAAAGGCCCTAAAAAATGCACGCGCGGATCAACGCCCAGCGACTGTGCTTGGGCTTTAAATTGCGGTATCTGGTCTGCACGGCCTGCCACCAGTAGCTGTACGTCAGGCAGGCCTTGCAGCGCCTTGAGCAGCGTAGGCAGGCCTTTGCGGGCATAGTCGTTGGCAATGAAGGCGATGTAGTGACCCTGATGGGGCACGCCCAGCGCTGCGCGCGCTTGCTGCTGGGTTAGACGCTGGCTTGTACGCTGGTTTGGACCCTCAGTGGGCATCGTCACACCCGGTGTGATGGTGCGCACAACATGGGCCAGGTGCGGGTACTGCGCCAGCAGCTCAGCCTGTAAAGTTTGCGATGCGGCCACCACGGCCGTGCCCGAGCGGGCTTGCAAACGGGTACGTTCTAATTTTAAATACGTCAGCAAGCGTGGACTGAGCGCGATTTTGATTCGCCGCAGCATCAGCGCGCCGCCACTTAAGCCTTCTAACAAGCTGCGCTGCACTGTTTTGACATGCATGGTGTGCACGTTGCCGTGCCACACGTTTTCGTGCGAATGCACGATGTCAAAGCCCTCACTGGTAGCGCTCTGCCCAGCACCTTGTATGGCGCGTTGTGTAGCATAGGCGTACCACAGCTGGTTAAGCCAGCGCGGTTTTTTAGACCAGCACTGGATGGGGTGATAGTGCACGCCAGGCCATTGGTGGTTGATCTCTTGGGCAAATACATGCACCTCGTGGCGTGCCGCTAGCTGCTCTACCAAAGCTATTGAATAGCGCTCGGCCCCACCACCTGTGGGCGAGAACACGCGGTTAAGCACCGCTATTTTGAGGCGGCGCGGGGCATCAATCACAAGGTCTTTGCTATCCACGGCGCTGGTCTTCATAGCCCGTAGCTACTTTGCGCCAAAACTGCGGCAACCATACCGACCCCATCACCGGCACACGGGGCAGCTCGAATACCGATTGGCCAGGGCTGCTGCGTCCACGTGCGGTGGTGGTAGCGCCCGCATAGCCAGCAGCCTGCACCATGGCCACATGCGCTGCGGTGTAGTAGCCGTAGGGGTAGCAAAACTGGTTGACTGCTGCACCGCAGGCATCTTGCAGTTCGGCCTTGCAGCCCGAAATTTCTTGCTGTGCCTGCGTTGCACTCAGGCTGCGCAGGTCTACATGGCTGCGTGTATGCGCCCCCACCTCTTGGCCGCCCGCCACCCACACACGGGCTTGCGCGGCTTGCATCAAGGGCTTGGGGGCTATGCCTAGGCTGTGGTCCCACACGTTCGACCCACCCAACTGGCCGCTGACCATGTAGCACGTAGCGCTAAAGCCGTTTTTTTGCAGCGTGGGCATGGCGTGGTCTAGGTTATTCACATAACCATCGTCAAAAGTAATGCCCACCACTTTGCCTGTTTTCTCACCACGCAAATACGGCATCAAAGCCGACATGCTAAGGCCCTGGTAGCCCAGCGCTTTAAGCAAAGCCATCTGTCGCGCAAACGAAGCTGGCGACACCACCAGCCCACGCATCACCGCGCCCCGCGCAGGCCGCGTGTCGATTTGGTGGTACATCAAAATGGGGATTGCGCTTTGGCCCATACGTCACCTGAATGTGCGGCTACATCAACACAATATCGTACTGCTCTTGGCTCATGCTGCCCTCGCTTTGCAGCGAAATGGGCTTGCCAATAAAGTCTGACAGTCCCGCCAAGTGCTGGCTTTCTTCGTCTAAAAATAGCTCCACCACTTGCGGTGCAGCCACTACGCGAAACTCTTTGGGGTTGAACTGGCGCGCCTCGCGCAAAATCTCACGCAAGATGTCATACGCCACACTGCGCGGGGTTTTGACCGTGCCTTTACCTAGGCACACTGGGCACGGCTCGCACAGCATGTGGGCCAGCGACTCGCGGGTGCGTTTGCGCGTCATCTCCACCAAACCCAGTTGCGAAAACTCACCTGCCATGGTTTTGGTGCGGTCGCGCGCCAATTGTTTTCTGAACTCGCCCAGCACCTGGGTGCGGTGGTCAGTTTGCGTCATGTCAATAAAGTCAACAATCACGACACCGCCTAAATTGCGCAGGCGCAGCTGGCGGGCAATAGCTTGGGTGGCCTCAAGGTTGGTTTTAAAAATCGTGTCGTCAAAATTGCGCGCGCCTACAGAGCCACCCGTGTTCACGTCCACCGTGGTCAGCGCCTCGGTTTGGTCAATGATGAGGTAGCCGCCCGACTTTAAATCTACCCGGCGGCCCAGCGCTTTGGCTACTTCTTCGTCAATGCTGTACAGGTCAAAAATCGGGCGCTCGCCTTTGTAGTGCTGCAGCTTTTCGGTGGCAGCGGGCATAAAGTCCTGCCCAAAGGCCATCAGCCGGTCAAACTGCTCGCGCGAGTCGATGCGGATGCTTTGGGTTTGGTCACTCACCAAATCGCGCAGCACGCGCTGCAGCAGGTCTAGGTCGGTGTGCAGCACAGACTTAGGCGGCAGGGTGACCGAAGCTTCTTTGATGCGCGCCCAAGCTTTGCGCAAATAGGCTACGTCGTCAGCCAGCTCAGTGTCAGTGGCTTCTTCTGCGTTGGTGCGCAAGATAAAACCGCCGCCGCCATCACCGGCCAGAGCTAGCACCTTGGCACGCAACGCATCGCGCTGCGCCACAGGAATTTTTTGCGACACACCGATATGGTCGTCTTGCGGCAAAAACACCAGCTGCCGCCCGGCAATGCTGATTTGCGTAGACAGTCTCGCGCCTTTGGTGCCGATAGGGTCTTTGATGACCTGCACCACCAGCGACTGGCCTTCAAACACTTGTTTTTCAATCGGCAGCGCGGGCACTGTGGGCACTGCGGGGCGGGCAGCATCAGGCTGACCTGCTCGCTCGGCGCTGCGATCTGCACTTCGGTCTGCACTTCGGTCTGCACTTCGGTCTGCACCACGCGGGCTGACAAACGCCGTCATCAAATCGGCCACGTGCAAAAACGCCGCTTTGTCCAGGCCAATGTCAATAAAAGCCGACTGCATGCCTGGCAGCACGCGGGCTACTTTGCCTAAATAAATGTTGCCTACCAGGCCACGCTCCAAGCTGCGCTCCACATGCAGCTCTTGCACCGCGCCATGCTCTATCACGGCCACGCGGGTTTCTTGCGGGCTCCAGTTGATTAAAATGTCTTGCTGCATGGGGGTCTTTTCGGCGGCGCTTCAGGACACCCTAAAGCTTCACACCGAGTGTACGCAGTAACTGCGCGGTTTCAAACATCGGCAAGCCCATGATGCCGCTGTAGCTGCCGCTGATGTGCGCAATATGCGCTGCCGCCCTGCCTTGCACCGCATAAGCCCCGGCTTTGCCCAAAGGCTCGCCCGTGGCCACATAAGCGCGAATTTGCGCAGCGCTCATTTCTGCAAAAGTGACCTTAGAGATCGACAAGGCCTGCGCGTGCAACTTGCCCTTTTGCACCGCCACTGCCGTCAGCACGCGGTGTGTTTGGCCCGACAGCTCGCCCAACATGCGCCTTGCTTCAAGCGCATCGGCAGGTTTGCCGTAAATGCTGCGGCCTAGCGCCACGGTGGTGTCTGAGCACAGCACGGGCGCGCTAGGCAAGCCACGCCTGCGCATGCGTGCAACGGCAGCCTGCAGCTTTAAGCCCGTAACGCGAGTCACATAGTGCGCTGGAGCTTCGTTGGGTAAAGCAGTCTCTAGGCTTTCAGCATCTTCGCTGGGATCGGGCAACAGCAGTTCAAATTTCACGCCAATTTGCTCTAGCAGCTGAGCGCGGCGTGGGCTTTGTGAGGCGAGGTAGATAAAGTTAGCCATGCTTTTAGAAGTGAAGTTGCAGTGTGAACGAGTATCGATAAACCGTTAGAGATTTAGCTATTCACGATGGTAAGGGTGCCCCGCATTGACCGACCAAGCGCGGTACAGCTGCTCAATCAGCAGCACGCGGGCCATGGCGTGGGGCAAGGTTAAATCAGATAATCTCACACGCTCATGGGCGGTTTGGCGAAATGTGGGTTCAATGCCATCAGGCCCGCCGATGATGAGAGCCACATCGTCACCACCCAGCTGCCAATCGGTCAAACGCTGCGCCAAGGCTTTGGTAGTGAGGTTAGTGCCACGCTCGTCCAGAACCACAATGCGTGCGCCCTTAGGCAAGGCTGCGCTAATACGTTCACGTTCTGCAGCCAACAAAGTATCCAACGTTTTAGAGCCGCGAGGCTCGGTTTTAACGGCTTTAAGCTCAACCTTAAGCTCAGGCGGAAAGCGCTTGGCATAGTCGTCCCACGCAGTTTGCGCCCAGTCGGGCACACGTTGGCCGACTGCGACGATCACCAGCTTCATGCAGGGCGGCGTTTGGCAGGAGCCGTTTTGCTGGCTGGCTTGGCAGCGGTTTTAACGGCGGCTTTCTTAGCGGGTACTTTGCCTACGACTTTGACAGGTAGTTTTGGTGCAGTTTTAGCCGCAGTTGTTTTGAACGCTGCTGTTTTAGAAGCTGCTGTTTTAGAAGTTGCTGTTTTTGAGGCCAAAGGTGCAGGTTTTTTCATAGCTGCTTTTTTAGCAGTTGTAGGTGGCGACAGCTCTGGCCTAGGTGGTGCAAACACTGGCTCAGGCTTTTTAATTTTGCGCTTAGCTCCAGGCTTAGCAGGCTTGGCCGCAGCCTTTTTGGCAGCAGGTTTTTTAGTTTTTACTGGCTCGGGCTCGGCCGCGCGGGACACCACGGGCTTAGGTGCACCTAGCTTCAAGCGAATCGGCGTGTCGCCCCAAATTTCCTCTAAATGGTAGTACGTGCGAATGGCGGGCTGCATGATGTGCACAACACATTGGTGGCAGTCGACAATAATCCACTCACCGTTGTCTTCACCCTCAACTCGCGGCTTGCCAAAACCTGCCTCACGCACGGCATCGCGCACGCTGGAGGCTAGTGCCTTAGTTTGGCGGTTAGATGTGCCGCTGGCAATGATCACACGCTCAAACATGGCGGTGAGGTGCTCGGTGTCAAACACCGAAATCTCTTGGGCTTTAACGTCTTCTAGGGCATCCACGATAATGCGCTGTAGTTTGGCGGTGTCTTTTTTGGCTGCGGTGTCTTGCATATGGGGTGGCTACCTGGGTAGTCTTTAAGAGGTTGATATGGGCTAATGTCAGGCGGTGTACAGGCCATGTTGGGCAATATACTGCGCTACCTTAGAGTTGACCAGATGGTCGATGCGCTGGCCAGCTTTCACACGCTGGCGTATGTCGGTGGCGCTATGGGGCATGTCATTCATAGTGATAGTACGTATTTTACACGCTGACACCACCTCATTGGGGGGCATATTTAGGGTGGTAGTCCAAGTATTTATTGCCCGTTCAGCTATACAAATAGTAGCAATTTGGGCGATTTCTTGCCACCGGTGCCAGCTGCCAAAGGCGGCAAACTGGTCACGGCCCATCGCTAAAAAAAGCTCGGCACCCACATATTCAGCCTGCAGCTGGTGCAAGGTGTCGATGGTGTAAGTAGGGCCTGCACGCAGTGTTTCGCGCTCATCCACAAAGGCACACGGCAGGTCTGCAAAGGCCAGCTGCGCCATGGCTATGCGATGCTCAGCAGGTGCCAGCTGACGGGTTTTATGCCATGGGTGGCCAGTGGGCAAAATATGCAAACGGTCTAACTTCAACTGGCCTAGTAATTGACTGGCTAGGGTGTGGTGCGCGTTATGCGGCGGATCAAATGCACCGCCGTACACGCCTATGCGTAGCTTGCTACTCAAACCCAGTCCCTCGGTACAAGGTATTTTTTGTACAAATCGTCCTCAGGGGTGTCGGGGCGGCTGCCGCGCTGGTAAGCCCAGCTAACCAAAGGCGGCAAGCTCATCAAAATAGACTCTGTGCGTCCACCTGATTGCAAGCCAAAATGGGTGCCTCTGTCCCACACCAAGTTGAACTCCACATAACGCCCGCGCCGATATAGCTGAAAATCACGCTGCCGCTGGCCATAAGCCATGCTGCTGCGTTTATCGAGGATAGGCAAATAGGCATCTAAAAAGGCGTCACCAACACTTTGGATTAATGCAAACCCGTTGTCAAAGCCGCCTTCAGTAAAGTCGTCAAAAAATATGCCGCCAATGCCGCGCTGCTCGTTGCGGTGCTTCAACACAAAATAGTCATCACACGCGGCTTTAAATCGTGGGAATTTATCAGCGCCGAATGGTTCAACCGCCTTTTTACATATGCTGTGGAAATGCACGGCGTCTTCGTCAAAGCCATAGTACGGTGTCAAGTCCATGCCGCCGCCAAACCAAAACACGGGCGCTCCGCGAGCGGGCTTGGCCGTCAACATGCGAATGTTCATGTGCACCGTGGGCGCATAGGGGTTGTGCGGATGAAATACCAGCGACACGCCCATGGCCTCAAACGGTGCGCCCGACAGCTCAGGGCGTGCGCTAGTGGCCGATGGCGGCAGAGCCTTACCTTGCACATGGCTAAAGCCGCAGCCAGCGCGTTCAAACACGTTGCCACCTTCTAAAATTTGTGTCCTGCCGCTGCCCTGCAAAGGCTCGTCCTTGCCTTTTTTCCAGCGGTCGGCGGTAAACAGCATGCCGTCGGCAGCGCCCACTGCGCTAGTGATGCGGTCTTGCAGGTCACGCAGGTAAGTTTTAACAATCGCAGTCGTCATGCAATGGGGTTCCGTTTACCGAACTATAGTGGTTTCTCGGGGCACAGCTGCATCTAATAGCTTGATGGGGGCCATGTTGGCAGGGATAAGACCTTGAGCACCTTGGTAAACACTAGCAATATGGGCCATGTCAGCACGGACATCACCTGTCAATCGCATAAAGTGGCAAATGCTGATTTCGCGTTTTGAATAGTCCAGCCTGAGCAAACACAAAGGAACCTGGGCAGACAGCGCCGTGTGATAAAAACCGCTGCGCCAGCCAGGCAAATACTTGCGCGTACCTTCGGGCGCAAGGCCCAGCCAAAAATATTGCCCTGATGCGTTGCGCTGGGCGAACAGCGCCAACGCCTGCTGCACAATGCCCTCGCGGTTGGTGCGCTTAACCGGCATGCCGCCAAACCAGCGCAGCCATGCACCGAATATAGGGATGCGAAACAAGGTGTCTTTGCCCCAAAACTGCACTTTCACACCGCAGGCCGACTTGGCTAAAAACATGACCACCGCGTCCCAATTGCTGGTGTGCGGATACACCACCACCACACCTTGCGGCGCAGGGAAACCTGCAAAATCGAGCTTCCAGCCAGCCAAGCGCAGGACTGCGCCAGCTAAACGGTTAGGCTCAAACTGGTAGGCGTAAGGCAGGTCAAATTCTGCGTCTGGCGGCACTGCAGGATCTGGCGATGGAGTATGCATAAACAAGGCTAACGCGGCGGGTCTGCGACCGATATTAACTACGATTTCAAGGCGCGGTAGCCAATATCGTTGCGGTATTGCGCGCCGTCAAAATGTATCGCCTGGGCTACTACATACACTTTTTGCTGCGCAGCTTTCACTGAGTCAGCCAATGCTGTAACGCACAGCACACGGCCACCTGATGTCACCGTTTTGCCGCTGTCGTGCTCAGTGCCGGCATGAAACACCACGGCCTCTTCAAAGTGAGCTCGCTCGTCATGCTCAACTACAAGCGGTAAACCAGTGATGACATCACCTTTGCGTGGCGACATGGGGTAGCCATGTGCCGCCATCACCACACCCAGTGCCACACGGCGGTCCCACTGCATGTCAACGGTGTCGAGTTTTCGCTCAGTGGCGGCCATCAGCACATCCACCAAGTCTGTTTTTAATCGCATCATGATGGGCTGCGTCTCAGGGTCGCCCATGCGGCAGTTAAATTCAAGTGTTTTGATGGCTCCGTCAGGGGTGATCATCAGGCCTGCATACAGAAAACCGGTGTAGTTAATGCCGTCTTTGTCCATGCCCTTTAAAGTGGGCAAAATCACCTCGCGCATGGCGCGGGCGTGCACCTGGGGCGTGACCACCAGCGCGGGGCTGTAGGCGCCCATGCCACCGGTGTTAGGGCCTAAGTCACCATCCAGTAAGCGTTTATGGTCTTGGCTGGTGGCCAAGGCGGCGGCATTTTTACCGTCGCACAGCACAATAAAGCTGGCTTCTTCGCCCTGCAAAAACTCCTCTATCACCACTCGGGCCACTGGTTGACCATCGCTGCCTGCGTTGTGAACCACGCCTAGGCCGTTGTCCAGCAGCATAAAGTCAATGGCATCATGCGCCTCTTGCGCAGTCATGGCCACAACTACGCCTTTACCTGCCGCCAAGCCGTCTGCTTTAACAACAATAGGTGCGCCTTTTTTGTCGATATAGTTGTGCGCAGATGCTGCATCGGTAAAGGTTTCAAACTCGGCCGTAGGTATACCGTGGCGCTGCATAAATGCTTTGCTAAACGCCTTAGAGCTTTCTAGCTGAGCAGCAGCTTGGGTAGGGCCAAATATGCGCAAGCCTTTAGCCCGAAAGACATCCACCACACCTGCGGCTAATGGCACCTCAGGCCCCACTACCGTCAAGGTAATTTTTTGCGCAATGGCAAAGGCCGCTAAATCCTCAACCGAACTGATTTTGATGTTTTCCAGCCTGCTGTCTAATGCAGTGCCACCGTTGCCGGGTGCGACATAAATTTTTTGTACTTTAGGGCTTTGCGCCAGCTTCCAAGCCAAGGCATGTTCGCGGCCACCGCCGCCGATAACTAAAACTTTCATTGCAATTCGGCGTTGTGAAAAACGTCCTGTGTGTCGTCCATGTCTTCCAGAGCGTCTAGTAGTTTTTGCATTCTGGCAGCATCATCGCCTTCTAGCGAAATATGGTTTTCAGCCCGCATCGTGACCCCGGCAATCTCTGGCTTTAACCCTGCTGTTTCTAGAGCATTTTTAACGGCTTCAAAATCAGCTACCGTGGTCAACACCTCGATGCCGCCCTCATCGTCGGTTATCACGTCCTCAGCGCCCGCATCCAGAGCTACGTTCATCACCTTATCTTCGTCGGTGCCAGGGGCCAGTAGTATCTGGCCGCAATGCTTAAATTGAAATGCTACCGAGCCTTCAGTACCCATATTGCCGCCGTGCTTGCTGAATGCAAAACGCACTTCGGCCACAGTGCGCACCTTGTTATCGGTCATGGTGTCCACAATAATGGCTGCGCCGCCGATACCATAGCCTTCGTACCGAATTTCTTCGTAATGCACGCCTTCCAGGTTGCCCGTAGCTTTGTCGATATTACGCTTGACCGTGTCAGCGGGCATGTTGGCGGCTTTGGCTTTGTCCACGGCTAGGCGCAGACGCGGGTTGGCGGTCAGGTCGCCGCCGCCCAAACGGGCTGCCACCATGATCTCGCGCACCACGCGGGTCCAGATTTTTTGGCGTTTTTCGTCCTGCCGCCCTTTGCGGTGCTGAATGTTTGCCCATTTACTGTGTCCGGCCATGCATTACTTTCTTAGTTACTCTTTTAACTACTGTCTGATGGTGAAACCACTGATTTTACGTTTACAAACTCGGTTTTAAGGTTTGCCTTGATTGACAATTCACAATAGCAACCACCATAATGCCAGCCAATGTATCGCAACACACTTCGACTAGCCCATTTGCAGCAGCGCTGTTATAAGTTGTCTGTGGCCGTTGCCATGCTGGCTGTGGTGTGGTTTGCCTTGGGTACCGCGCTCAACACGATGGTGGCCCATGCCAACGGCAAGCGTATTGATATTGTGGTGTGCTCTGGCGCTGGGGTAAAGACCATTTCTGTGCCTGTGCACGACACTAATGACACCGCCAGCACCATCAAGCATTGTGGTAACGCCCCGATTTACACGCTGGTAGACGTCCCCGGCACCCCAACACACTTGCATTTTGAAGCGCCCTGCACGGTGGCCGTGTGGCAGTGGAACCCCGTACCCACTGTGGCCATGAGCTCGGTACCCGACAGTAAGCCACCACCCGGGCGGGCACCACCGACTGCTACTGTTCTAGAAGCTGCTGTTTAATAGCTTTAGTAGTTTCAGGCTCTGCCTGAAGCAAAGCTGTTAGAAATCTTGCAGCTTTTCCCTTGCCTTTTGGCATTCCAGTTTTTCTTTAATTCTTGCCATATTGCATGCACAAAGCCCTGCGCTGGTGCGCCATGATGGTATCCCTCATCATTTTTTAAACTAGACAACTACCATGATTACAACTCTACGCAATGCTCTTGCAGCTGCCGCTGCAGTAACCTTGTTGGCCGTGACAGGCTGCGCCAGCCAAACGACCGCCCCCGCTCAGTCAGTGAGCATTTTGGAACCCGTTAACGGCGCGACCGT